>CBIMJO010000117.1:0-12385 GCA_966244135.1 uncultured Actinocrispum sp.
GCTGCTCGCCGCCGGCGGCGTCGTCTACTTCGTGCCGATCGTCAACCCGGACGGGTTCTCCATCTCGAGGGAGGCCGAGCCCAAGGGCGACTTCTCCCGGTTCGACTACGAGATGAAGCGCAAGAACTGCCAGGCGTCTGACTCCCCGGCGAACTTCCGGACCGGCGTCTGCAAGGCCAACCCGGCCGGTGCGCAGCGCGGCACCGACCCGAACCGCAACTACGCGGGCTTCTGGGGCGGCAACGGCGCCAGCCTCAACTGGGCTGGCGAGACGTTCCGCGGTGCCGGTCCGTTCTCCGAGCCGGAGACGCGCAACATCCGGGCGATCGTGTCCAACCGGCAGGTGACCAACCTGATCACCCTGCACACCTTCTCCGACCTGGTGCTGCGCCCGCCGGGCGTGGCGGACGTCCGGCCGCCGCTGGACGAGCCGGCGTTCAAGGCCCTGGGTGACAAGCTGGCCTCGCGCAACGGTTACACGAGTGAGCCTTCGTGGGGTCTGTACGACACCACTGGTACGACTGAGGACTGGTCGTACTGGGCCACCGGTGGCTGGGGCTTCACCTTCGAGATCGGGAACGACAACTTCCACCCGGCCTACGCCGAGGCCGTGGTCGCCGAGTACACCGGCGTCGCCCCGGCCGCGGGTGCGGGCAAGGGCGGTAACCGCCAGGCGTTCCTGGACATGCTGGCCAACACGGCCGACCCGGCGGCGCACTCCACGCTGATCGGGTCCGCGCCGCGCGGGTACCAGCTGAAGCTGCACAAGACGTTCCAGACGCCGACGTCACCCGTGCTGCAGCCGGACGGCACCACCAAGCCGCCGATCTACGTCACCGACAAGCTCGACTCGACGTACTCGTCGACCGGTGGCCGGTTCGCGTGGTCGATCAACCCGTCCACGCGGCCCTACGTGGCCGGCCGGTACGGGCGTGAACCGCAGGGACCGCCGCAGGCCGGCGCGGACCTGCCGAACCCGCCCGGGGTGCCCGCGGAGAACACCAACTACCCGGGCAACCCCGTGTCCGAGTCCATCCCGTTCACCGTGAAGGGCCTGCCCAACGTGGACAACGGGCGGATGGACGTGTCGGTGCACTGGAACTCCACCAACACCGACTGGGACCTGTTCATCTTCAACGCCGCCGGGGAGCTCGTCACCCAGTCGGCGTCGGGCGGGACCAACTCCGAGCGGGCCACGTTGTTCGACCCGCCGCCCGGCAACTACACCGCTGTGATGGTCAACTACGACCAGGTCGACCCGGCGAACCCGGACGACTGGTTCGGTGGCCGCGTCGAGTTCTCCTCGCCGCTGCCCCCGGTGTACGGCCCGAAGGAGGCCTACACGCTGACCTGTACTGACCGGATCGGCAGGCTCGTCGGCCTGGCCGACGTCTACGCCGACCGCGGCCAGACCGTGGACGTGGGCGAGGTCTGCACCAACTCGGCCCGGGCCAACAAGGACCGGCACCGGTAGTCCGTCCCTGAGGCGGAGGTTCTGACGGGCCTCCGCCTCAGCCGGACCACTTGCCGGCGACGAAAAGCGAGTACAGGAACGCCATCAGCACGGTGTGCGTGAGGATCAGGCCGTACACAAAGGGTTTCGCGCGTTCGGCGAGCCGGGCCATCGCGATGTAGACGACGAGGCACGGCAGCACGTAGCGGTGCACCGACACCACGTTGCTGTTCAACGTGAACATCACGATCGACACGAACCCGAAGACCGCCAACGGGATCCCGGCACCGCGGCAGACCCGGAGCACGTAGCCGGCGGCGAGCCCGAGGGCGACCAGGGCCAGCACCGGGATGATGTCGCTGACCAGCGTCCAGTTGTCCGGCGGTTTCTTCGCGAAGACCCCCTCGACCGCCGTGGTCACCGCATGCCAGATCGTGCCCGGGAAGTTCAGGCTGAACACGTGGTACGGCCAGGACTGGTGCAGGTCGTAGGCGTGGAACATGGCGAGCGCGTCGCCATAGGCCAGTTTCAGGTACAGCGCATAGGCCTCCAGCCCGATGAACGCGGCCGGGAACCACAACACGTTCCAGGACAACAGCTTCCGCCACTGCCACTCCTGGGCGCGGAAGAACTCCAGAAAGCACAGGCCGACGAACAGCACCGACGTGATCCGGATCGCGGTGAGCGGGATGAGCCACGCACCCATCAGGTGCCACTGCCGGCGCAACGCGAACAGGTACGCCCAGAACCCCAGCGCGCAGAACAACGACTCGCTGTAGAACCCGTGCAGGAAGTACGCGGTCGGCGCGGTGAGGAACGCGGTCACCGCCAGCCAGGGGCCCCAGGTGCTGGACAGGAACGTCCGGGCGATCCTGAGCAGCGCGGTCGCGGCGAACCACGAGGCCACGAAGTTGACCAGGAACCCGGCGGTGATCAGCGGCAGGCTGTTGAAGCTGAGCGCCCGCACCAGCCAGACGACGACCGGGAACAGCGGGTAGAACGCCGGCTCCTCGGGGTTCTCGTAGCTGCCGTCCAGGATTCCGTAGTAGTGCGCGGAGTCCCACCGGAAGGTGTGCGACAGCCAGGTCGGGTCCGGCCCGATGATGTCCTTGGGATAACCGATCTCGGTGGGGTAGGAGCGCTGGAACAGGACCGCCACCGCGGTCAGGACGAAGTGGAACGCGACCACCATCGCGAAGGTCCTGGTCCACTCCGACGCCGCCACCCGCTGCCAGCGTGACCCGGCCTCGACCTCGGGCCGGTCGATCGTGTCAGTCATCCGCGGTTTCCTTGGGCCTGCCGTCGTCCGTGGCCCGGTGCCGGAAGACGACCTTGCTGTACAGCGTGTAGTTCCACACCAGGTTGAAGGCCAGGCCGGCCAGCTTGGGCGCGGCGATGGCCAGCGTGCCGGTCAGGCCGGTGAACACGCCGCTGAACAGGGAGATCATCAGCGGCTGGACCAGCCACAGCCCGGTCGCGGTGACCAGGAAGAACAGCACCGCCTGGGTCCGGGCGTTGCCGGCCTTGGCGCGGAAGGTGAAGTTCCGGTTCAGCGTGAAGCTCAGCGCCATGCCCGCCGACGTGGAGATCAGGTTGGCCAGGACGATGTTCAGCCCGGCCTGCCGCAGCACGGTGTAGGTGATCAGGTCGACCGCCGTGTTGGCGACGCCGACGATGCCGAATCTCAGCTGTTCGGCGGTGATGACCTTCATCGTGTGCGACTCCCGCTGTCCATGTCCCGGTCTGGTGATCCCGTGCGCACGGCGGCGACGGTGTAGAGCGGCCGTCCCTGTGACTGCGCGTAGGTGCGGCCGATGTAGCTGCCCAGCACACCCAGCATGGTGATCTGGATGCCGCCGAGGAAGAACAGGCCGATGGTGATGAACGCCCAGCCCGGCACGGCCGTCTCCGGCGCGAACACCTTCACCCCGAGCGTGTACAGGATGCCCAGGAAGCTCAGGAACGAGATGAAGTATCCCAGCCGGCTGATCAGCTTCAGCGGCGCGACCGAGAACCCCATGATCCCGTCGGCGGCCAGCCGCATCATCTTCTTCATCGAGTAGCTCGTGCGGCCCGCGTGCCGCTCGTGCCGGTCGAACAGCACGGCGGTCTGGCGGAACCCGACATAGCTGATCAGGCCGCGCAGGAACCGGTCCCGCTCACGGAACTTCCGCAGCTCGTCGACCACTTTCCGGTCCAGCAGCCGGAAGTCGCCCGCGTCGCGCGGGATGTCCACCGACGCGACCTTCTGCAGCACCCAGTAGAAGGCGCGGGCGCTGAGCTTCTTGAACGCCGGGTCCTGCCGGGAGCGGCGCTGGGCGTAGACGACGTCGTAGCCTTCGGCCCATCTCGCCAGCAGCTCGGCGCTCACCGGCGGCGGGTCCTGCAGGTCGCTGTCCATAACGATGACCGCGTCCGCGTCGGCCAGGTCCAGCCCGGCGGTGACGGCCATCTGGTGGCCGAAGTTGCGGGACAGCTCGATCACCGTCACGCGCTCGTCGGTCTCGGCGATGTCCGCCAGGACCTGCGTGGACTCGTCGGTGCTGCCGTCGTCGACGTAGATGAACCCGAAGTCGTAGCGGCGCGCCAGCGGCTCGGTCACCGCCAGCACGCTCGCGTGCAGCAGCCGCAGGTTCTCCGCCTCGTTGTACACCGGGAAGACGTACGTGACCGTGCGGCGAGTTCCGGCTGGTGTCGCGTCGATCGTGGCCCCCAAGATCTCCGGCCCATGCCGTCCGGCACTCTACCCAGCACACCGGGTAGTCGCCGGACGGCATGGCACCGTTGCGTGTCTCTCCTCCGATCTCAAGACGTACGAGGGCCGCGATTCGTTGTCCGGTCAACCGCAGGTGATGTGCGCGTTGGCCCAGTCGGCGTGGTCGCTGTTGTTGCCGTCGCCGCCGTCGGTGGTGATCAGGCGCACGAGGGTGGCGCCGGTGACGTCAGCCTGCAGAGGCTTGGCCGGCATGAGGTTGGTCAGGACGCCGCTGTCCGCGACCTTGGTGCCGTCGGCCCAGACCTCGAACGTCACCGTGCCGTTGTTGCCCTTCTCGTCGTCGACGCCCACGTCGGCGGTGACCGAGGTACAGCGGCCTGCCGTGTAGTACTCGATGACGCCGGGGGCGTGGGCGCCGAGGCCCTTGGCGTACGTGACACCGTTGATGGTGATGACGTGCCCGTCGCCCGCCTTGGACTCACCGTTGCTGCGGTCAAGTTCCACGGGCCCGAAGCCGTTGGCTGCACGCAACCACTTCACGTCACTCAGGTACGCGGGCGCTGCTGGCGGTGCGCCTGGGACGACGACCTCAAGGTTGTACGGCAGCACGACATTGCCGGGCTGGTAGCTGGCTTTGCCGGTGAGCACGTACTTGCCGGGGTTGAGGCCGGGTGGCACCTGGATGGTCCACTTCGTACTCAACGACTGGTCGGTCCGCAGCAGCACGGCCGAGGTCGCCGACTCGGGCTGGACAGTCCATCCGGGACCCGTCAACGAGGACTCCACTGACAACGCGGGCAGCCGGCCGTTGTTGGTGACCAAAGTGGTCACGGACGACGTAGTTCCAGGAGTGACGATGGGCAGAGCGCCTGGATACGACGTCTGGATGACCGCACCGGCGTCGACGGCAGGCGGGTAGGTGGCCCACTGGCGGTCGGCGCTGACGCGGAACATGGCACTGCCGTGCGGCGGCAAGGTGGCCGCGATGGTGTTCGCGGTCTGCCAGTCCTGGTGCGCCCACAGGTCCCGCATGCGGTACCCGGGCGACCGCGGCAGGCCCAATTCGGCGGCCGAGGTCACGGCCCGTCCGGTGGTCTCGCCCTCGTTGAACAGCAGTACCGCTTTGTCGCCGTTCTGCAGCGGCTTGACCAGCACGTTCAGCCCACCGGCAGATTTGACCAGCTTGCCCTGCACACCCAGTGGATCCTGGTCGACGGCGATGACCTCGCGGTTCTCCAGGATGTCGAAGGTCGCCTGGGAGGCTTTGCGCAGGTCGGTGCCGATGAGCAGGGGAGCGGCCATGATCGCCCAGAGCCCGAAGTGCGAGCGGTACTCGG
This sequence comes from uncultured Actinocrispum sp., assembly GCA_966244135.1. Classification (GTDB taxonomy): domain Bacteria; phylum Actinomycetota; class Actinomycetes; order Mycobacteriales; family Pseudonocardiaceae; genus Kibdelosporangium. The sequence goes on from CBIMJO010000117.1 coordinate 5,507, forward strand.
TGTCGGTCATGCCGCCGTTGCCGACTTCGAGCATGTCCGGGTCGTTCCAGTGCCCGGGACCGGCGGCGGCGTCGAGCACCCAGTTCTTCTTGGCGATGTTGAGCATGCTCGTGTAGTTGTCGCCGATGTCGCCGGTCGTGCGCCACAGGTGGCCGACGTCCGAGGCCCACTCCCACGGCTTGTTCTGGCCCCACTCGCAGAGCGAGAACACGATCGGCCTGCCGGTGTTGCGCAAGGCGTCCCGCATGGTCGTGTACCGCAGCTTCGCGTCGACGTTCTGGTTGTTGCAGTTGTCGTACTTCAGGTAGTCGACGCCGAAGGACGCGAACAGGTTGGCGTCCTGCTGTTCGTGGCCCAGGCCGCCCGGGAAGCCCGCTGTGTTGCAGGTTTTCGTGCCCGCGCTGGTGTAGATGCCGAACTTGAGGCCCTTCGAGTGCACGTAGTCGGCGACGGCCTTGATGCCGTTGGGAAAGCGGACCGGGTCGGGCACGAGGTCACCGGCGGCGTTGCGCTGGGGCAGCGCCCAGCAGTCGTCCAGGTTGACGTACTGGTAGCCGGCGTCCTTGAGGCCGCGGGCGACGAAGATGTCCGCGATGCCCTTGACCATGGCCTCGGTGAACTCGGCGCCGCAGTGGGTGGAGTTCCAGTTGTTGAAGCCCATCGGCGGGGTCAGGGCCAGCCCGTCGCCGGGGGAGACCGAGGCGGATGCGGGTGGCGCGCTCGCCAGACCCGCTGTGACCAGGCATAACGCGGCAGTCACCGCGCGAAGACGGTTAAACATCGGACCTCACCGTTGATGTCCAACAGAACCGAACAGAATCAAGCAGAGAACACCATCATGTAATCGATTACACGCCGGTTGTGTCAAGACCCGGCCGCGTGATCATCGGAGGTCTGTGCGACACGCCTGGGAGACCCGCCACATATGTTGGCGGTTTGTTCATCTACTCGTTATCGTTTTCGGCTGGCCTGAAAACGCGAGGTGAGGAGCCCGGTGACCGTCCTGGACGAAGGTCGAGTATTGATCGATTCGGGAACGGTAGAGGCACCCGCCGTACCAATGCTCGACCCTGCAAGCAGATCTTCGGTCCTGTTCTCCGGCGGGCAGACGCCCCCGGAACGCACGCTGGTAGACATCCTGACGGCAACCGCTAGACAACACCCCAACGCGCCCGCCCTGGACGACGGCACTGCCGTGTTGACCTACCGGCAGCTGATGACCGAGGTCGACGCCCGCCGCGACATCCTCGCTGGTGAGGGCGTCGGCATCGGTGACCGCGTCGGCATCCGCGTCGAGTCCGGCACCGCCGAGCTGTACCTGTCGATCCTCGCCGTGCTCGCGGTCGGTGCCGCGTACGTCCCCGTCGACGCCGACGATCCCGATGAGCGCGCTGAGCTGGTCTGGGCCGAGGCCGGGGTCTGCATGGTCATCGGTTCGCAGGGTGAGCTGCGGCCGCTGGGTCCGCCGATGCGCTGTGGCGTTGGCCCCAGTGCCGACGAGGACGCCTGGATCATCTTCACGTCCGGTTCGACTGGCACCCCGAAGGGCGTAGCGGTCAGCCACCGCAGCGCCGCCGCGTTCGTCGACGCCGAAGCCCGCCTGTTCCTGCAGGAAGAGCCGATGGGCCCGGGCGACCGCGTGCTCGCCGGCCTGTCGGTCGCGTTCGACGCGTCCTGCGAGGAGATGTGGCTGGCCTGGCGGCACGGCGCCTGCCTGGTGCCCGCGCCCCGCGCCCTCGTGCGCACCGGCATGGACCTCGGCCCGTGGCTGCTGCAGAAGGAGATCACCATCGTCTCCACCGTCCCGACGCTGGCCGCGTTGTGGCCGGTCGAGGCGCTGGACGAGGTCCGGCTGCTGATCTTCGGCGGCGAGGCCTGCCCGCCCGAGCTGGCCGAACGGCTCGCGGTCGAGGGCCGCGAAGTGTGGAACACCTACGGCCCGACCGAGGCCACCGTCGTCGCGTGTGCCGCGCAGATGACCGGTGAGGGCCCGGTCCGGATCGGCCTGCCGCTCGACGGCTGGGACCTCGCGGTCGTCGACCCGCAGGGACACCCGGTGCCGATGGGCGACACCGGTGAGCTGGTCATCGGCGGTGTCGGCCTGGCCCGCTACCTCGACGTCGAGAAGGACGCCCAGAAGTTCGCGCCCCTGCCGTCGCTGGGCTGGGAGCGCGCGTACCGCAGCGGTGACATCGTCAAAGCCGAGCCGGAGGGCCTGCTGTTCGTCGGCCGCGGCGATGAGCAGGTCAAACTCGGTGGCCGGCGGATCGAGCTGGGCGAGGTCGACGCCGCGCTGCAGGCTCTCCCCGGTGTCGCCGGTGCCGCTGCCGCGGTGAAGAAGTCGAAGGCCGGCAACCAGGTTCTCGTTGGCTACGTCGTCGCAGCCGAAGATTTGCTTGCAGAATCGAGCATCGGCACTATGTTCGACGAGGCTGCCGCACTGGAGCAACTGCGGGCAGCCCTACCAGCCGCGTTGGTGCCGTTGCTGGCCGTTGTCGACACGCTGCCGACGCGCACGTCAGGCAAGGTCGACCGCGCGGCACTGCCGTGGCCGCTGAAGACTGTCACAAGCGAGCTGAGCGGGACCGCGGGCTGGCTGGCCGGGCTGTGGGCCGAGGTCCTCGGCATTGGCGTGGACAACCTCAACGAGGACTTCTTCGGCCGTGGTGGCAGCAGCCTGGGTGCGGCCCAGCTGGTCTCGCTGGTCCGCCGCCGGTACCCAGGGCTGTCGGTCAGCGACGTCTACCAGAACTCGAAGCTGGGCCAGCTGGTCAAACGCATCGAGGAGCTGGCGGACGCGCAGACCACCAGCCGCACGATCGAGCCGATGCCGCGGCTGGCCTCGCTGACCCAGACCGCGCTGATGGTGCCGTTGCTGACCCTGGTCGGCCTGCGCTGGATGGTCGCGCTGGCCGCGATCAACAACATCGTCGGCATCGGCCCGGCCGTCTCGTGGTGGCTGGTCGGCCTCGGCTGGCTGTTGTTCGTCAGCCCCGTCGGCCGTCTCGGCCTCGCCGCCGGGACCGCGCGCCTGCTGCTGAAGGGCGTCAAGCCGGGCACATACAAGCGTGGCAGCGGTGTCCACTTGCGACTGTGGACGGCCGAGCGGGTCGCGGCGATGACCGGCGTTTCCAACCTGTCCGGCGCCTCATGGATCACCTACTACGCCAAGGCGCTGGGCGCGAAGATCGGCAAGGACGCCGACCTGCACTCGCTGCCGCCGATCACCGGCATGCTGAAGCTCGGCAAGGGCGCGGCGGTCGAGCCCGAGGTCGACCTGACCGGGTACTGGATGGACGGCGACCTGCTGCACATCGGCAAGATCCGGATCGGCGCGGGCGCCACGATCGGCGCGCGCAGCACGCTCTTCCCGGGTGCCCGCGTCGGCAAGCGCGCCGAGGTCGCTCCCGGTTCGGCCGTCAACGGCGCTGTCCGCGCTGGTCAGCGCTGGGCGGGTGCGCCCGCGGTCCGCTCGGGCAAACCGCATCGGTCCTGGCCGTCGGCCAAGGCGCCACGCAGGCTGCGCTGGGTGCTCACCTACGGGCTGACCTCGTTGATCATGGGCCTGTTCCCGATCCTCGGTGCGGTCCCCGGCCTGCTGATCCTGGCCGACGCCGTGCCTGCTGGGTTCACGAGTGTGCTGTGGGCAGTGCCGTTGGCGACGGTGACTGCCATGGCCGGCTTCGCGCTGTTGATCCTGCTGTCTGTGCGGTTGCTCGGGTTCGGCCTACGCGCCGGGTACCACCCCGTGCACAGCCGCATCGGCTGGCAGGCGTGGGCGACCGAGCGGCTGATGGACCTGTCCCGGATCCTGCTGTTCCCCATGTACTCCAGCCTGTTCACCGCGGTGTGGCTGCGGCTGCTCGGCGCCAAGGTCGGCCGTCGCGTCGAGGCGTCGACCGTGCTGGCCATCCCGAAGATGACCACCATCGGCGACGGCGCCTTCCTGGCCGATGACACGATGGTGGCGACTTACGAGCTGTCCGGGGGATGGGTCCGGGTCGGCGAGGCGCGGGTCGGCAAGCGGGCGTTCCTGGGCAACTCCGGGATGACCGCGGCCGGTCGTGCGGTGCCGAACGGTGGCCTGGTCGGTGTGCTGTCCGAGGCGCCGAAGCGGGCCAAGGCCGGGTCGTCCTACCTGGGCATGCCGCCGATGAAGCTGCGCCGGACCGCCAACGACACCGACTCCAGCCGCACCTTCGAACCGCCGAAGCACCTCGTGTGGGCGCGGGCGCTGGTGGAGATCTGCCGGGTCATCCCGGTGATGGCGTCGGTCGCGCTGGCCGTGCTGGTGCTGGGCGCGTTCGAGGCGCTCGCGTCCCGGTTCGGTTTCGCGGTCGCCGCGTTGCTCTCCGGCGGTGTGTTGTTCGGCGCGGGACTCGTCGCGTGTGCTGTCACTACTGTCGCGAAGTGGGTATTGGTAGGCCGGTTCAAGGCCGTGGAGCACCCGCTGTGGAGCTCGTTCGTCTGGCGCAACGAGCTGGCCGACACGTTCGTCGAGGTGCTCGCCGGGCCGTGGCTGGTCAGCCCGTCGCTCGGCACGCCAGTGCTGACCATCTGGCTGCGCACGATGGGGGCGCGCATCGGCAAGGGCGTCTACCTCGACACGTATTGGCTGCCCGAGGCGGACCTGGTCTCGCTGGGCGACGGCGTGAGCGTGAACCGGGGCTGCGTGCTGCAGACGCACCTGTTCCACGACCGGATCATGAGCATGTCCGAGGTGATCATGGACGACGGCTCGACCCTGGGCCCGCACGGCATCGTGCTGCCGGGCGCCAAGATCGGCGCGCGCACCACGATCGGCCCGGCGTCGCTGGTCATGCGCGGTGAAGGTGTCCCAGCTGATACCAGGTGGCTGGGCAACCCGATCAGTGCGTGGCTTACCGTGAGGGCGTGATCGATCCGTACCTGCCGGACCACGGTGACCCCCGCTACCACGCCGAGCACTACGACCTGGAGCTGGACTACCGGGTCGGCGCGGGCCGGCTGGACGGGCGCGCCAAGATCACCGCGGTGGCCCGCGAGACGCTGGCCAGGTTCACCCTGGACCTGGGCGCCTTCCGGGTCGGCCGGGTCCTGGTGAACGGCAAGGCCACCCGGTTCGCCCACCGCGGGCACAAGCTCACCGTGCAGCCGCCGGTGAAGATCGCCTCGGGCCGCAAGTTCACCGTGGAGGTCCGGTACGTCGGCAACCCGGAGCCGATCCGCAGCCCGCACTGGGGCGAGGTGGGCTGGGACCACCTGACCGACGGCGTGCTGGTGGCCAGCCAGCCGGTCGGGGCGCCGTCGTGGTTCCCGTGCAACGACCACCCGAGCGACAAGGCGACCTATCGGATCTCGGTGACCACGGCCTCGCCGTACCAGGTGGTCGCGAACGGCAACCTGGTCGACGGCCGGGTCGGCGCGAGCACGACCACGTGGGTGTACTCGCAGCCGGAACCGATGGCCCCCTACCTCGCGACCATCCAGATCGGGCGGTACGAGGTCGTCGAGCGGGCGGACGAGGTCGTACCGGTGCGGGCCGTGCTGCCGCCCCGGCTGGCCGACCGGTTCGCGTACGACTTCGGCCGGCAGACGGAGATGCTCGTGGCGTTCGAGCGGATGTTCGGGCCGTATCCGTTCGGCTCGTACACCGTCGTGGTCACCGACGACGAACTGGACATCCCGGTCGAGGCGCAGAGCCTGTCCATCTTCGGCGCCAACCACGTCGACGGCAGGCGCGGCTCCGAGCACCTGGTCGCGCACGAGCTGGCGCACCAGTGGTTCGGCAACAGCCTGACGGTCGCGGACTGGCGGCACATCTGGCTCAACGAGGGCCTGGCGACCTACTCGGAATGGTTGTGGTCCCAGGCTTCCGGCGGCCGGACCGCGGACGCGCTGGCCCGCACCGCCTGGCTCAAGCTGGCGAAGCTGCCGCAGGACCTGGTGCTCGCCGACCCTGGTGTGCAACGGATGTTCGACGACCGCGTGTATCAGCGCGGCGCGCTTGCCGTGCACGCCTTGCGGTTGCACATCGGCGAGGCCGAGTTCTTCTCGATGCTGCGCGAGTGGACCTCGGTCAACAAGTACGCAACGGTGACCACCGAGGCGTTCACCACGTTGGCGCAGAAGCATTCCCCTCGGCCGCTGGCCGACCTGTTCACGGTGTGGCTGCACCAGACGCGTCTGCCTGAACTTCCTTCGGCAGACGCGTGAGGATCTCGGTGGCCTGGCCGACGATGCCGTGGATCAGCTCCGCGCACGTCGGCAGGTCGCCGAGCATCCCGACCACCTGACCGGCCGCCAGCACACCGGCGTCCGTGCGGCCCTCGACCAGTCCGGCCCGCAACAACATCGGCGTGTTGGCCGCCATCAGTACCTGGGACAGCGACATCTCCTTGCCCATGGACCTGCCTTCGCGCAGCATCGTCGTCCAGGACAGGCCGCTGAGCCTCTTGAACCGGGCCGCGTTGGCGATGGCGGCCAGCAGGCTCTTGACGCCGGACCGTTCGAGCTTCTCGACCAGGTCGGTCCGCAACACCCGGTGCGGCACGCCATCCACGCGTTTGGTGACGACCGTGCCGTCCAGGCCGCGGTCCAGGTAGAGCTTCTTGACCTCGTCCGGGACGGTGCTTTCCTTGGTGAGCAGGAACCTCGTGCCCATCGCGATACCCGCGGCGCCGTAGGACAGGGCGGCCGCGAGACCCCGGCCGTCGAAGAACCCGCCCGCGGCGATGACCGGGATGTCGACGGCGTCCACAACGGACGGAATGAGCAGGGTCGAGGCGACGGACCCGGTGTGGCCGCCCGCTTCCGCGCCCTGTGCGATCACCGCGTCGGCGCCCCAGGCGGCGACCTTCTGCGCGTGCCGGACCGCGCCGATCGACGGCCGCACCGGCA
>CBIMJO010000118.1:0-12349 GCA_966244135.1 uncultured Actinocrispum sp.
CTCGAGAGTCATCCAGCAAACTGAACTTCGAGATGATCGACATCTATGAGACCGAATTCCGGAACGCCGACCTGAACCTGCTGGTCGTCTTCACGGCGCTGATCCGCGAACGCAGCGTGACCAGGGCGGCTGCGGCGCTGCACCTGAGCCAGGGCGCGACCAGCGCGGCGCTCGGCCGGCTGCGCAAGCTGTTCGACGACGAGCTGTTCACCCGCACCCGGACCGGCGTCGAACCCACCCGCCGGGCCATCGACCTGGCCAGACGCATCGAACCGGCCCTCGAGATGATCCACGGCGCGGTGACCGCCCAGGACGGCTTCACTCCGGAGAACGGCCGGTTCTTCACCCTTGGCATGTCCGACGACCTGGAGGCCGCGCTCCTCCCGCAGTTGCTCGCCGCGACCGCCGAGCTGCCGGGGATCCGGCTCGCGGTCCGGCAGGCCAACCGCAACACGGTCGCCGACATGCTCGACAACGGCGAGATCGACCTCGGCATCGCCGCCGCGCCCGCGCACGGCCCGGACCACCGCACGCGCACCCTGTTCACCTCCGGCTACAGCTGCCTGTTCAACCCGCGCCTGGTGCCGCTTCCGGTCCCGCTCAGCCTGGAGGACTACCTCGCCCACCCGCACCTGCTGATCTCGTTCGACGGCCGCCGCGGCATCGTCGACGACGTCCTCGATCCACGGGGCCTGACCAGGCGGATCATCGGCTCGACCACGCATTTCGCCGGTGCCGCGATCCACCTGGCGTCCCTGCCCGCGCTGGCGACGCTGCCGACTCACGCGGCCATGGTCTACGCCGAAGCCATGAACCTGGCCGTCGCCGACCCGCCGATCCCGATGCCGGCGTACACGGTCTCAACGATCTGGCACGCCACGGCCTCGGACGACCCTGCCCACACCTGGCTGCGCGAACTGGTTCAGTCGATCCACTGATACTCGTGCTCGGGCCGCCCGGTGGTGCCGTAGCGCAGGGTCATCGTGGCGCGGCCGTCCTGGGCGAGACCGGTGAGGTAGCGCTGGGCGGTGGCCCTGGCGATGCCCAGCTTGGCCGCGATCTCCGCGGCCGACGCGGGGTTACGGTGCTCGCGCAGTTCCTCGGCGACCAACCTGGCCGTCGCCGAGGACCGGCCTTTCGGGGTTTCCTTGCGGTCACGTTCATGCAGCAGGCGAACGGCCCGGTCGATGTCGGCCTGGGTCGCCGTTCGGTCGCTTGAGGACAGTTGGGCGTGGTAGCGGGCGTAGGCGTGCAGGCGCTCCGCGAGATCCTCCGCGTCGAACGGTTTGACCAGGTAGTTCAGCGCTCCGGCGGCGAACGCGGCGCGGACGGTCGGCACGTCCGAGACCGCGGTCAGCATGATCACGTCCACAGTGGTGTCCCGGAGGAACAGCAGGCCGGACTCGCCGGGCAGGTAGTTGTCCAGCAGCACCAGGTCGGGCCGGGCCTCGTCCAGCAGGGTCCGGGCCTTGGCGGCGGTGTGGGCCATGCCGACCACCCTGAACCCCGGCACCCGGCGGACGAACTCGGCGTGCAGGTTGGCCACGCGGATGTCGTCCTCGACGATCAGCACCCGGATGGTCACAGCCCCTCCTTGACGGCCATGGCCGGCTCGAGCACGTGCGGCAGCTGGGCCAGGAACAACGCGCCCCGGCCGTTGCCGCCCCGGTCGGCCAGCCGGACGTCCCCGCCGAGGCTCCGGGCCGCCTGCAGGGTCAGCGCGAGGCCAAGCCCACCTTCATCCTTTGTGGACACCCCCTCGGTGAACACCGTGTCCTGCAGGCCCTCCGGCACGCCATCGCCGGTGTCGGTCACGGCGACGTGCAGGGTGGTGTCGTCGGCGAGCAGGTCGACCTCCACTTCGGCCGGACGCCTTTCGCCGCGCCGCGCGGCTTCGAGGGCGTTGTCCACGAGGTTACCGACCACTGTGGTCACCTCGACCGGGGCGACCACTTTGGACGGTACCCAGCTGCCGCCGCCGACCTTGAGCCGCACGCCCAGCCCCGCGGCGGTGGACGTCTTCGCACACAGGAACGCCTGCAGGTACGGGTCGTTGATCAGGTCGCCGGCCGGGCCGAGCATGGTGATCGTGCCCGCGGACATGGCCTTGAGGTAGTCGTCGGCCTCGGTGTAGTGCCTGGTCTGGATCAGGCCGGACAACGTGTGCATGCGATTGGCGAACTCATGTCGTTGCGCCCGCAGGGCATCGGTGAGCTCACGGGTGGAGTCCAGTTCGCGGGTCAGGGTTTCCAGGTCGGTGCGGTCCCGCAACGTGAGCACGCCACCCAGGTCGATGCCGTCCTTGCGGACCTCGCGGTAGTTGGCCACCAGCACGCGATCCCCGGCGACCGTGACCAGATTGTCCACGCGTTCACTGGACTCCAAGGCCGCACGCAGCCTCGGCGGCAGGCTCAGCTCGGCCAGAGGAGTGCCCACAGCGGCGTCCAGATCCAGCAGGCGGCGGGCCTCGGAGTTGCACACCGAGACGCGGCCCTCGGCGTCCACCGCGAGCACGCCTTCGCCGATCCCGTGCAGGACGGCCTGGTGTTCCTGCATGAGTTCGGCCAGCTCATGCGGTTCCAAACCGAGGGTGCGGCGCTTGAGCAGCCTGGTCAGCAGCAACGCGCCGCCGACACCGAGCAGCAGCGCGACCCCGCTGAACCCGATGCCCAGCCACAGCTGGTTGCTCTGCGCCGCGTCGATCTCGGCCGCGTCGATGCCCAGGCTGACCTCGCCGACGATCTTGCCGGTGTGGTCGCGCAGCGGGACCTTGCCGCGGGCGGACAGGCCGAGCGTGCCGCGTTCGATGTTGGTGACCTCCTGGCCCGCCAGCGCCGCGGTCGGGTCGGTGCTCACCAGCTGGCCGATCTGGTCCGGGTTGGGGTGCGCGAGCCGGATGCCCTTCTCGTCGGTGACCACCACGAACAGCGCTCCGGTCGCCAGCCGCGCCCGTTCCGCCTTGTCCTGCACGAGGGGCTGCCGGTCCGCGGCGACCGCGTCGCCCAGGTCCACATCGGAGGCGACCACCCGGGCCATGCCCAGCGCCCGCTGCTCGTACTGGCTGCTCAGCTGGCTGCTCTCCAGCCAGACCGCCAGCACCGTGCCCACGCACAACACCAGCGCCAGCAGGCCGATCTGCAGGACCAGCACCTGGCGTAAGAACGGCATCCTTGCCCGCGCCATGGGCAAGACGGTACGGCCTGGACCGGCCGAACCCAAGATGAGCAAAACGCGCAAAACGCGGAAAACATTCGTTGCGCGAACAACGCGGCAAAGCATTGGGAAGTGACCGGCCGCACATACGGTTCTCGGCCAAGTACCGGTGTCCGCAACCTTACACAACAATGGAGTTGGCCGATGGCACAGGAAACTCCCCTGATCGAGCTGCGGGAGGCGACCAAGCGCTTCCCGACCGGGTCGGGCGGGACGCACACCGCCGTCCGTGATCTCACCCTCAGCCTGCGGCGGGGGGAGTTCGTCGCGGTGGTCGGCCCGACCGGGTGCGGCAAGTCGACCATGCTGTCGCTGGTGTCCGGACTGGAACCGGCGTCCGCGGGCCAGGTCCTGGTGGACGGCAAGGACGTCCGGGGCATCCCGGACGGGATCGGCTACATGTTCCAGAACGACGCCGTGCTGCCGTGGCGGTCGGTGCTGGACAACGTCGCCGCCGGGCCCCGCTACCGCGGGGTGGCCAAGTCTGTTGCGCGAGACAAGGCCCGTGACTGGGTCCAGCGCGTCGGTCTCGGCGGGTTCGAGAACTACTACCCGCACCAGCTGTCCGGCGGTATGCGCAAACGCGTTGCCCTGGCTCAGACCCTGGTGAACGAGCCGTCGATCCTGTTGATGGACGAGCCGTTCAGCGCCCTGGACGTGCAGACCCGCGCGTTGATGCAGGACGAGCTGCTGCGGCTGTGGTCCGGCACCGGGGCCGCGGTCGTGTTCGTCACGCACGACCTGGAGGAGTCGGTGGCGCTGGCCGACCGGGTGGTGGTGATGACCAGCAGCCCGGCCACGGTCAAGGCGTCGTTCGACGTGCCGCTGGAACGGCCGCGCCAGGTCGAGGAGGTGCGCCTGACCCGGCAGTTCCTGGACATCTACCGGGAGATCTGGGAGTCGCTGCGCGAAGAGGTCGAGAAGGCAAGGGAGAGCCAGGTGCGCCATGTCGCATGAGGTCGTGGAACAGACGGCGGTTGTGTCCACAAAGGACGCCGAGGAGCCGGTCGGCCGCACCTTGAAGCAGGCGTGGCGGCGGCGCCGCTGGATGGTGTGGGCGATCCGGGTCGCGCTGATCGTGGCCTGGCTGGTCAGCTGGGAGCTGACGGCCACCTACCTGATCGACCCGTTCTTCTACTCCAAGCCGAGCGCGGTGTGGAACCGGCTGGTCGAGTGGTTCTCCGTCGGTACGAGCCAGGGCACGATCTGGGACCAGATCGTGGTCACGCTGCAGGAGGCCGTGCTCGGGTTCCTGCTCGGCGCGCTGGCCGGCGTCGTGCTCGGGATCCTGTTGGGGCGCAGCCGGTTGCTGGCCGACATCTGCGCGCCGTTCATCAAGGCGGCCAACGCGGTGCCGCGCATCGTGCTGGCTTCGCTGTTCGTGATCTGGTTCGGGCTGGGCATGTCCTCTAAGGTCGCCACCGCGTTCGTACTGGTGTTCTTCGCGGTGTTCTTCAACGCCTTCCAGGGCGCCCGCGAGGTGGACCGCAACCTGATCAACAACGCCCGGATCCTGGGCGCGGGCCGGCTGCAGGTGCTGACCTCGATCGTCGTGCCGAGCGCGACCTCGTGGATCCTCGCCTCGCTGCACTCGGCGTTCGGGTTCGCCCTGATCGGTGCGGTGGTCGGTGAGTTCACCGGCGCCGACAAGGGCCTCGGCCTGTTGATCAACCGTTCGCAGGGCACGTTCGACGCGGCCGGCATCTACGCCGGGATGATCGTGATCACGGTGATCGCCCTGCTCGCCGAATGGCTGCTCACGCTGGCGGAGAACCGCCTGCTCAAGTGGCGGCCGCCGACTGCGAGCGCCGAAGTCCAGATCTGACACCAGGAGTTGTGCACATGAGGACACAGACACGAGCGATCATCGTGCTGGCGGCCGCCGTGGCCCTTGGCGTGACGGGCTGCCGTTCGTCCGCTGGTGGCGGAACCGGAGCCCCGGCGTCCAGCGGTGGCGTGACCGACATCAAGATCATGGTCGGCGGGGTGGAGAAGGTCATCTACCTGCCCGCCAAGCTGACCGACCAGCTGGGCTACTTCAAGGAGCAGGGCCTCAACGTCCAGATCCTGTCCGAGCCCGCGGGCGCGACGGCCGAGAACTCCCTGATCTCCGGCGACGTGCACGGCGTGGTGGGTTTCTACGACCACACCATCGACCTGCAGGCCAAGGGAAAGTGCATCACGAGCGTGGTGCAGATGGCCGACGTGCCGGGTGAGGCGGAGGTCGTCGCCACCAAACAGGCCTCGACGATCAAGAGCGCGGCGGACTTCAAGGGCAAGAAGCTCGGCTTCACCAGCCCGGGGTCCTCGACGGACTTCCTGACCCAGTACCTCGCGACCAAGAGCGGCGTGACCACCAGCGAGTACACCGGCGTGAAGGCGGGCGCGGGCCAGACGTTCATCGCGGCCATCGACAACGGCGGCATCGACGCGGGCATGACGACCGACCCGACCATCGCGCAGCTGGTGGACTCCGGCAAGGCGAAGGTCATGCTGGACATGCGGACCGAGGACGGCACCAAGGCGGCCCTGGGCGGCCTGTACCCGGCGAGCTCGCTGTACATGGACTGCGCGTTCGTGGAGAAGAACAAGGAGACGGTCCAGAAGCTGGCGAACGCCCTGGTCAAGACGCTGGGCTTCATCAACTCGCACACCGCCGCCGAGATCGCCGCGAAGATGCCGCCGGACTTCGCGGGCGGCAACCCGGCCCTGTACGAGAAGAGCATCAACGACACCAAGGGCATGTTCAACCGGGACGGCAAGATGAAGGCCGAGGGCGCCAAGAACGTCCTGGAGGTGCTCGCCCAGTTCTCGCCGAGTGTCAAGCCCAAGAAGGACTCCATCGACCTGACCAAGACCTACACCACCGAGTTCGTCAGCAAGGCGGCTCAGTAATCCCAATACCCGCGCGGTGATCGAGGCCCCGACCCTCGATCACCGCGCACCCACGTGAGGGCTTGTCTTGGTTACAAGGTGGACAGTGTCAGGCCATAGGTGGACAGGATCTCGTTGACCGGCTGGAACCAGGTCTGGCCGCCGGAGGAGCAGTTGCCCCAGCCGCCCGAGGTCACGCCCTGGGCCTGGTCACCGGTGATGAACGAGCCACCGGAGTCCCCGGGTTCGGCGCACACGCTGGTCTTCGTCGCGCCGTAGAACGCGCCCTGCTGGTAGTTCACGGTCTCGTTCTTGGCCTGGATCTGCCCGCAGTGCCAGTGGGTGGTCGAGCCGGAGCGGCACACCGAGCTGCCGACCGGGGCCTCCCACGAGCCGCGCACGAGCTGGTCGGGCACCTGGCCCCAGCCCAGCACGACGCCCACGTTCCACCAGCCCCAGCCGGTCCGGATGTACGAGTAGTCGTTGCCGGGGAAGGACGAACCGGCGAACGTGCCCATCTGCGAGCCGTCCCAGCCGACGACGTTGCTGCCCGCACCACCGCAGTGCCCGGCGCTGACGAACCCGCCGACGACCGAGAAACCGATGGAGCATCGGACGTTTCCGTTGATGTAGTAGGGATCGCCGCCGACCGTCCCGGCCGCGAAGGTCCGCGGCCGTGGCGCGGTCGTGGTCTGGACCGTCACCGGTCCCGCGGCCCGGGCCTGTGCGAGGAACGTGTCCACATCGGACGACCGGCTGTCGACGGTGACCACGATGCTGCCGGTCCGCGGGTCGGCGTACCAGCTGTGCACCGCAGCGGGGGCTTTTTGCTTGTCAATCTTGGCTTTCACCGAGTCCAGCTTGGCGGCGGTGAGTGCGACCGCGACCGTGTCCACGCCGGTTGCTTGGACGGCCGCGGCCTTGGACTGGTCGGTCAGGCCGACGACCAGGCGGCCACGCGCCGGGTCGAACCAGCTGCCGCCGAACGCCGCCCCGGCGGCCTGTTCGGCCGTCGGGGCGACGCGTGCGGCAGTGGCTTCCTGTCCGATCAGGGTGCGCGCCTGCTGTGCGGTCAGGCCCAGGTCGTGGACCATCGCGTCGACCAGGCCGGGGGAGTAGTCGCGGGCCACGGCAGGCGGTGTCGCCGCGGCGAGCACCGCGGTGGCGCCGGCGAGCAGCGCCATTGTCTTACGGAGCCTCATCATCGTCCTCATTCCGTGCAGGGGTGCGGATTGGCAATGATGGTGAGAGCGCTCTCGCTAGCGAGGGTCGTGCACCGTTGACCGGGAGGTCAAGAACCTGACCGAAAATGATCGGCCGCTGGCCGCGTTCCGATCACAGATGGCCCGCCGCCCAGCACGCCGGCCCACTGTGGCAGTTGATCAACCGGGTCAGGCCGGTGTGCAGCTCGCCGAGGCGTTCAGGGCTGAGCGTGCCGGCGATGTTGTCCAGTTCGTGCGGGTCTCGGGCGAGATCGTAGTACTCGTGTGATCCGTCCACGTATTCGACGTAGGTGAACGTGTTCGTGCGCATGGCTTCGTAGCTGGGCGGGTTGCCGCTGTTGGGCGCGGGCAGGTCCGGGTCGTCGGCCTGGGTGTCCGGGCCATGGTGTTCAATCAGGTTCGCGGTCCGCCAGTCGGATCCGCCGTGCAGCAACGGAACCAGGCTGTGACCGTCCACAGTGTCCGCTATCGGCGCGTCGGCGAGGTGCTGGAACGTCGGCGCCAGGTCGATGTTGGCGACAGCGGCATCGCTCGTCGTCTTGGCCGCGACACCAGGTCCGGCGACGACCAACGGGACCCGGATGTCGGTGTCGAACGCGGTCATCTTGCCGGGGTTCAACCGGTATTGGCCCATGTGATAGCCGTTGTCGGAGCTGAACACGATGTAGGTGTCCCCGGCCACGCCCGCCTTGGCCACCGCCGCGCGGACGGTCGCGATGAGGTCGTCGACCGCTTGAACGGCCTGGGCGCGCTTACGGAACGCGGTATCGATAGCCTGCTTCTCGGCCGGTGTCAACGGAGTACGACTCGCCAGCCAGGGTGGCGCGTTGGCAGGCAGCGTATCGAACGCCGGGCCGCGTGGCGCGGTCAGGCCTGGGAAGGCGTCGGCGTCCCGGGGTGCGGGCGTGTAGGGCGCGTGCGGCGCGAACGTGGCCAGTTCGAGCAAGAACGGGGTGTTCGCCTGCGCCGACTTGGTGATGAAGTCCGCGCCCTTGCGGGCGATCACGTCGGTGAGGTAGTCCTCGGGCGCGTGACCGTAGGGCACGACCTTGTGGTTCTCGTTGAGGTTGTAGCCGAACTCGGGATAGCCGTTGCCCGCGACGTCCCACTCGGACCAGCCCGGCGGGACGTAGGGCTGCGGGCCGCCCTGATGGTCGGCGGGCAGGTAGCCGTTGAGGTACTTGCCCATCATCGCGGTGCGGTATCCCTTGGCCTGCAGGGCGGTGGCGAACGTCGCCGACTCCTCGCCGTGGCCGTGGAAGTACCCGAACCCGCCGTCGTCACCGCCGTTGGTGAACACGCCGGTGTCGTGCGGGAACCGGCCGGTCAGGATGGACGAACGGGACGGGCAGCACAGCGAGTCGGTGACCACGTAGTCGTTGAAGGTCATGCCCTCGGTCTGCAGCTTCTGCACCTGGGGCAGGTACTGGACGAGGTTCCAGGACAGGTCGTCGGTCAGGACGAACACGATGTTCGGCGGCTTGGCGGACACCGCGGTACCGGCTCCGGCGAGTCCGGCCACGAGGGCGAGACTCAAGCCGACCGAGGACAACGCTAACCGGGTGGAAAGTCTCATGCGGGCCACCGTGGCGGCCGCGCGTTGGCTCCGCGTTCGGGCAATGTTCGGGTTCGGTCAGGAACCCCATCGCATGCTGATGGATCGCCCCGTCTTTCAGCCGAAAGTGTGGCATTCGGTGACCCGGCTCGCTGATCGGGACATAGTCGGTGCTGATGTCCGCCCCACCAGCTTCCAGCAGCCGCCCTCGGGGTGGATCGGGCCGAACAGCCGTGCGCGGTGACGTACGCCCACGGCAACGGTTGGACGCGGCGGCCCGCAAAACTTCACACCCTTCACACCACGCTCGTGACCGGCGGGTAACCGCGCCGGGGAGACCAGGCGCACACCCCGGACCGTGGCATTACGCGCGTTCGCCGGGCCGGCCCGCGAGAGCGGTGTTTGCCGAGTTCACCGCCGCCGCGGCGAGCCGGTGGCGCCATCGGCACTTGGCGGTTGTCCACAACTTGAGGACCGAACCATGCTCGCTTTCGAGCATTCTCCTACGATCGATTACTGGTAAGGCTGTGCTGGCGCGTCGGGCGCCACACGCATCCGCGCACAGCCAACAGGAGGGTTCGGTCGAGTGTTCAGTCGTGTCGCCATTGTGAACCGTGGTGAGGCCGCCATGCGGCTCATCCACGCCGTCCGGGATCTTGCCGCGGAGAACGGGACACGGATCGAGACCGTTGCTCTGCACACCGATGTCGACCGCACGGCCACGTTCGTGCGCGAGGCCGACATCACCTACGACCTGGGTCCGGCGGCCAACCGGCCGTACCTGGACCTGAAGGTGCTGGAGCGCGCTCTGGTCGAGACCAGGGCCGACGCCGCGTGGGTCGGCTGGGGCTTCGTCGCGGAGGACCCCGCGTTCGCCGAGCTGTGCGACCGGATCGGCGTCACGTTCGTCGGGCCCAGCGCGGACGCCATGCGCCAGCTCGGCGACAAGATCGGCGCCAAGCTGATCGCCGAGGAGGTCGGTGTCCCGGTCGCGCCGTGGAGCCGTGGCGCGGTGGAGACCCTGGAGGCGGCCAAGCAGTCCGCGGCCGAGGTCGGCTACCCGCTGATGCTCAAGGCGACCGCGGGTGGCGGTGGCCGCGGCATCCGGGTCATCACGAACGAGGACGAGCTGGTCGACGCCTACGAGCGCACCAGCCAGGAGGCCGCGCGGGCGTTCGGCAGTGGCATCGTGTTCCTGGAGCGCCTGGTCACCGGCGCGCGGCACGTCGAGGTCCAGGTGATCGCCGATGGCGAGACCGCGTGGGCGCTGGGCGTGCGCGACTGCTCGGTGCAGCGGCGCAACCAGAAGGTCATCGAGGAGTCGGCCTCGCCGGTGCTCAGCCCGGAGCAGACCGCCGATCTCAAGGGGTCGGCCGAGCGGCTGGCGGTCCGGGTCGGCTACCGCGGCGCGGCCACCGTCGAGTTCCTGTACCACCCCGGCGACAAGCTGTTCGCGTTCCTCGAGGTGAACACGCGTTTGCAGGTGGAGCACCCGATCACCGAGTCGACGACCGGGTTCGACCTGGTCAAGGCGCAGCTGCACGTCGCGTCCGGCGGCAGGCTGACCGGTGAGCCGCCGGCCGAGCGCGGGCACGCGATCGAGGCGCGGCTCAACGCCGAGGACCCGGACCGTGACTTCGCGCCGTCCCCGGGCCGGATCGCGCGGCTGGACCTGCCCGCCGGGCCGGGCATCCGGGTGGACACCGGGGTCAGCGAGGGCGACACCATCCCGGCCGACTTCGACTCGATGATCGCCAAGATCATCGCCTACGGCCGCGACCGCGACGAGGCGCTGGGCCGGCTGCGCCGCGCGATGACCGAGACCACGGTGATCATCGAGGGCGGCGCCACCAACAAGAGCTTCGTGCTGGATCTGCTGGACCAGCCCGAGGTGATCGACGCCAGCGCGGACACCGGCTGGATCGACCGCGTCCGCGCCGAGGGCAGGCTCGTCTCGCACCGGCACTCCGCGGTCGCCCTGGCGGCCGCCGCGATCGAGGCGTACGAGGACGAGGAGCGCGTCGAGCGGCAGCGGCTGCTGTCGACCGCGTTCGGCGGGCGCCCGCAGGTGCAGCACGAGAGCGGCCGTCCGCTGGACCTCAAGCTGCGCGGCGCGGGCTACCGCGTGCGGGTCGCGCGGGTTGGTGCGCACCTCTACCGGGTGAGCATCGAGGCGGGCGACGACGTGCGCACCGCCGATGTCGAGCTGGAGCGGTTCGACAAGGACACCGGCCGGATCACCGTCAACGGTTCGCACTATCGCCTGCTCACCGCCACGCACGGACCGGTTCACCTGGTCGAGGTGGACGGCGTGACGCACCGGGTCAGCCGGGACGAGGGCGGCGTCGTCCGCTCGCCCGCGCCCGCGCTGGTCGTCGCCACTCCGGTCCAGGTCGGCGCCGAGGTCGAGGCCGGCGCGCCGGTGCTGGTGCTGGAGAGCATGAAGATGGAGACCGTGCTGCGGTCGCCGTTCAAGGCACGGCTGAAGGAATGCGTCGTGTCGGTGGGCAGCCAGGTCGGCACCGGCGCCCCGTTGCTGCGGCTGGAGCCGCTCGGCGACGCCGATGACGAGGACACCTCGGCCGAGGAGTCCGTCGAGCTCGACCTGCCGCAGAACGACGCCGTTCCGCTGAAGCAGCGCGCCGCGCGTGGCCAGGAGGCGCTGCGTGGCCTGCTGCTGGGTTACGACGCCGACCCGCTCGACGAGCGCCGGGTGCTCGACGACTACCTCGCCGCGCGCCGGGAGCTGATCGCGGAGGGGCAGCGGCCGCTGGCCGAGGAGCTCGAGCTGATCGGCGTGTTCGCCGATCTCGCCGAGCTGAGCCGCAACCGGCAGGCCGGTGAGGAAGGCGGCGGCGACACCCAGGTGCACAGCGCACGCGAGTACTTCCACAACTACCTGCAGAGCCTGGATGTCGAGCGGGCCGGGCTGCCGGAGTCGTTCCAGGACAAGCTCGCCAAGGCACTGCGCAACTACGGCGTCACCGAGCTGGACCGCACGCCCGAGCTCGAGGCGGCCGTGTTCCGGATCTTCCTGGCCCAGCAGCGTGCGTCCGCCGATGCCGCGGTCATCACGACGTTGCTGCGGGCCTGGCTGCAGGAGCCGCCGCCGGACGAGACGCTGCGTGAGCCGACCGGTCTGGCCATCGAGCGGCTGGTCGAGGCGACCCAGATCCGCTTCCCGGTGGTCTCGGACCTCGCACGTGGCGTGGTGTTCGCCTGGCTCGGCCAGCCGCTGCTGCGCCGCAACCGTGCTCGCGTCTACGCCAACATCCGCAAGCACCTGCGGCACCTCGACGCGTTCCCGCACTCGCAGGACCGTGCCGAGCGGATCGCCGAGATGGTGCGCAGCACCGAGCCGCTGGTCCGGTTGCTCAGCCACCGGCTGATGCGGGACAACAACGCCGACAACACGGTCATGCTGGAAGTGCTGACCCGGCGCTACTACGGCAACAAGGGCCTGACCAGCGTGCGCACCAACCAG
>CBIMJO010000119.1:0-12318 GCA_966244135.1 uncultured Actinocrispum sp.
AGCGTGGCCGGCGTGAGCACGACCGCGAGCAGCAGAACCTCACGGGTGAGCAGGTCACCGACACCGTAGGTGGCGATCTTGGTCAGGTGCATCGTCAGGGCGCTGGCGGCTTCGGTCCCGATGTAGGCGCCCCGGGCGAGGCCGAGGGCCAGGAAGAAGGGGGCGGTCAGCGGACCGACGGAGCCCAGCAACGCCGACCCGAGTCCCGATGCCGCACCCACCGCGGCCAGGGACCGGTCGGCGGGCTTGCGCGGTTCGCGCCGCACCCGCCGCCACACCACCATCCCGATGAGGAACACCCCCAGCACGCGCTTGAGCGGCGAAAGCGGTGCGTGGGAAAGCAAGAACCCACCGATCGCCGCGCACGGCACGGCGCCGGCCGCGAACCACCCGACCAGCGACCACCGCAGTTCCTTGCGGTTAAGCCATACTCTCGCCCCGTTGCTCGACAGCTGCACCAAAGTCAGCATCGGCACAGCCACCCGCAGCCCGAACAGGACGGTGAAGACCGGCACCAGCAACACCCCGCCACCGAAACCCGCCACTGCCGACAGCAACGCGAGCACAAACGCCGCAACCGATGCGATCACCAACGCCGACACCATGACCATCAGCCTGCCAGGAACTTCCACCCGACCGGTATCGCTTGTGCGCGACGAGGTTTCCTCGCCATCGCCGGACGAGATGGACTGTCGTCAAGCAACTCAGGGAACTGTTTCAGGATGGGCGTTCTGGCCCGGCACGCCGTCCGCTTCGCGAGGTAGCGCTGGCTACACCTTGTTTCCGGTAGCCTGCTGGATCGATTGCGGGCGGTGGCGCTGGCAGCATTGGCCTCCGGTTGTCACCTGGAGAGGAAGTTCATGTTCCACCGTGTTTCTTGGTCGGATCGTGCCCGGCGGTCTCGTTGGCGGCGTGTGGCCATGGTGTCGGTGCTGGCGGTGAGTCTGGCGGTTGTTGGGGAGGTTCCGGCCACCGCGGCGCCGCGGTATACCGAGCTGGGGCGGTTGGCGCGGGAGTTGGTCGATGCTGGGGTGCCAGGCGTGATCGTGCGGGTGGACGACGGCAGCGGTCGTCCGGCCGAGATCACCGAGCAGGCACGCTGGGCCAGGCGCGATCACGTGCTCAGGCCGGATGACGAGTTCCGAGTGGGATCCAACACCAAGACGGTGATGGCCACGCTTGTGCTGCAACAGGTGGCGGAGGGCAGGTTGACGCTGTCTGATCCGGTGTCGAAGTGGTTGCCGGGCATGGTGCCGGGTGGGGACGCGATCACGGTGCGGATGCTGCTCAACCACACCAGCGGCCTGTCTGACTACACCGAGGACCCGGTGATGTGGCCGTCGGCCGTTGGCAAAGACCAGCGGTCGTGGACGGCGGAGGAGTTGCTCGCGGTGGGCGTGGCGCACGATCCGGAGTTCCCGCCGGGCACGCAATGGTCGTACAGCAACACCAACTACGCGGCGATCGGCGCCATCCTGGAGCGGGTGACCGGGGCCGGCCTGGCCGAACTGGTCCGGGACCGGATCGCCCGGCCACTGCATCTCACCCACACCTACTACCCCACCGACGGCACCTGGCGCGGCCAGCACGCCCGCGGTTACGAACCGGACGCCGCGCACATGCCGCCCAGTGTGCCGGCCGAGTTCCGGGACTTCGCCGGGCCGCACCGCGACGGTCACGTGAATGTCTCTGACAACAACCCGTCCTGGGGCGGAGCGGCCGGGGCGATGGTGTCCACCGCACAGGACTGGTCCCGTTTCCACAACGCCTTGATGTCAGGGAAACTGCTGCCTGCCGCACAATTGGCCGAGATGCTGACCACCGTGCCAGTGCGCTCCGACGCCGGTTACGGGCTGGGCATCCAGACACGCACGACCGAGTGCGGCACGCTCTGGGGCCACGACGGCGGCATCCCAGGCTACCTGTCGATCGGCCTCACCGACCGCACCGGCACCCGCTCGGCCACCATCCTGATCACGACCGAGTCATGGGCCGAGTTCGGCACCGACCCAAAGATCAAGGCGGCCGGCGACGCACTCCAGAACACGACGATCTGCGCCATGTTCGGCAAACCGTTACCCACCAAGGCACACGCTGGCTGACCGACGGGCGGGGCGGCAGGGGATCCTGCATGGGGCGCGATGCAGTCACGGTGCGCGGGGTCTGTGCGGGAAGGAATCCGCACGCGTACTACAGGTCGAGCCCGCCGGACACCTCGATGTTCTGCGCGGTGATCCACCGGCCGTCCTCGCCCACCAGTCCCGCGATCGCCAGCCCGATGTCGTCGGGTTCGCCGACGCGGCCGAGGGCGGTCTTGGCCGCGAGGACGGGGATCATCTCCGGGAAACGCTCGAAGCCGTTGTCGCCCAGGCGGGTTCGGGTGGCGCCAGGCGAGATGCTGTTGACACGGATGCGCCGCGGGCCGAGTTCCTTGGCCAGGTACCGGCTCAGGACGACCAGGGCTCCCTTCATGGTGGCGTAGCCGGAGTAGCCGGGTTCGGCGCCATCGGCGGAACTGCTGGAGATGTTGACGATCGCGCCGCCGTCGGACATGAGCGGGAGCAGCGTCTGGGTCAGGAAGAACGGGCCCTTCAACAGCACGCGGAAGAACTCGTCGAACAGCTCCTCGGTGGTGTCGGAGAACATCGCCGTCGTGGCGAAGCCCGCGTTGTTGACCAGCACGTCGAAGGTGTCGCGGTCCCATCCCCGCAGCACCTCGGCGACCTGTGCGCGGAAGGCCGCGAAGGTGTCGCTGCGGCCCACGTCCAGCGGCAGCGCGACGGCGGCGCCGCCCTCCTGCTCGATGGCCGAGACCGTGTCCTTGGCGCGGGCCTCGTTGGAGCTGTAGGTGAGGATCACCGCGGTGTCGCGCTTGGCGAGCTGGATGGCCGTGCTCTGTCCGATGCCGGAGCTTCCGCCGGTGACGATTGCGACTCGCATGTTCTTCCCGCCTGTTCTGTCCGGGGGCTGATTTCGACAACACCCATAAGACCAGCTCAGGCTGCTCACACGGCAGACCGAAGCTCTCGACTTCTTGCCTGATCCTCCCAGTGTGGCGCGAATCGCACCACGCACTCCCCCGCCGGCCGGACGGGCGATCGGCGGATGTCTTCGGCTGGCGCGGCCGGTCACCGGCTGGCGCCGTGCGGCTGGCCTGGCGCGCGGCGCGGGAGAGGCGAACGGGGCGGTCGGCGAACTCGTTGGTGCGGTTGATCGATCAGCTCACCGGAACACTGCCCGCACCGCGGCCGACACCGACGCGGTCGACAAGTACCTGAGATCCCCAAGGCGTGCTGGAGTACGCGGCGCAGGACAGGGCGATCGTGGCCAAGCAACGCACCACACCATTCGACACGCTGATCCGCTACGCGGTCGCCGACCACGGCGGGAGCTACGCGGGTGGGCGCACGCGGTCGCAGCGGCGACAGCAGGCTTCGGCGAACACAACTTTCTATCGCCGCCAATGGTTGCGGCGACCGGCGCGGCGGTCCTTCCGGCGCGGTGACCTGTTGCGGTCCCTGAGCTGAGCACGTTGGCGCACCTGCCGATCGACCAAGGGGTCCCGGGACTGCAGCGAGCCGGTGCGAAGGCCATCGCTCCCCCGCCCGGCATCGCGAACAGCGGCCCGGACACCCTGCCGATCGGGACCGCGGACGCCGGCCAGTTCCGCGCGATCGCGTTGCGGGTCAGGGATGCACGCCACCATGTGCACATCCTCGGACCGACCGGCAGCGGCAAGAGCGAGCTGCTGGCCCGGATGGTGCTGTCCGATGTGGACGCCGACCGCGGGATCGTGGTGATCGACCCGAAAGGCGATCTGGTCGAGGACATCCTGTGGCGGCTGCCGCTCAGCGCCGCCGACCGGGTGGCGTTTGCTGGATCCCAAGACGAAGACGGAGTGGAAGAGCCAGGCACCGCAGGGTCTCCACCGTTGACCGCACGTCCGAAGCATGAAATGCGACAGGTCAACGTATAGCGGACAGTTCCCCGCGGTTTTGCCCGAGTGGGCGGCAATGCCTGCCCGAAGGGTCGGCTCGCACGGCAATCGGCGGGCGGGAGCCCCTCCCTAACATCGCACCATGCCGACCCATGATCATGGCGTGGAGCAGGATCCGGGCGTTCAAGCGGCACAGCGGCCCGTCGTTCGACCGCCTCTCGTGGGCGGACTGCCTGCGGCTGCGGGCAATCAGGCGGTTGCCCAATTGCTGTCCATTCAGCGGGACCCCACTGGTCCAAGCTCGGGCACAGCGCTGCCGCTTGCCGACACCGCGCTTCAGCGTGCCGAGACGATCCGAGCCGCGGCCAGTGCCAGGCTGCTCAAAGTAGCCGCCTACAACGAACGGGCCAGCGCGGCGATCGACGCATTCCGGGCCAAACGCAGCGACTACGACCGCAACTGGGGACAGGCCTAGGGCCAGCATTCCGGTGTGCTCACGCGCGGCGGGCAACAAGCCGCGACCCAGAACCTCATCGAAGGCGTCGTCGTCGGTGCGCTGGCGAGCGTTGTCGTCGCGGCAGCGGCAGCGGCGCTGTTTCCGGCCGCGGCGGGCGCGGCGATCTTCACCGGGACGTGGTGGGCTTTCAACGCGGGAACCGCCGTCGGCTCGTCGGTCGTGGGGACAGCGGCGATGACCGGAATGAGCGGTGACCCCTCCCCCAACTCGTTGGGCCGTCCCAGTGTTCCAGGTCCGACCGCGGGCGAACACGACTCGGAGACCGACACCTGGCGCAGTGTGTCCACATTGGAAAGTCATGCGCGCGCGGTGTCGAACGCCGCGCCGCGGTTCGGACTCGAGCTGGGCAATGCCGAGTACGCCATCGCTCAGGTACGCGCCCACAGCGACGGCGGTGCTCCGGACCAGAACTGGGACCAGACCCTGGACATGGTGTCCACGCTGGCGAACTGGGAGAACGGGCTCAGCGGTTTCGACACGGAGATCGACGCCAAGCTCACGGCCATGGCCGCCTTCCGCGACGCGGTGACCGCGTGGGAAGTGCCGTCGGCGGCGCGGTTGGAGCGGGAGATCTGGTACGCCTGGATGGCCCGTCTCGACGACACCACGGACGAAGCACTGGACCAGGACGCGATCCAGGACTACCTGACAGCCATGGGCCTGCTGCCTGACGTCTTCTACTTCAGCGACAACGACCAGCACCGCGCCGTGGCCGCCGCCCGGGCACACGTCGCCCAAGCCACAAGCTCCGCACCGACACCCCCATAGCCGGTCCCCGCAACGATGGCTGCCGCCCGGTCGCCAGCATTCGGGCGCCACGGCAACCAGTCGAAGCACATCCGGGACCAGCGCACGCCCTTGCCGGTGATGGCGGGGGCACCCACAGCCGGTACTCGTCGACCACACCGAGCTTGATCAGCGACTGGCAGCGCTCTCCTGTTCACATTGGGATCGCGGCCAGACGCCACACCAACCTCTGGCCTGCCGCGCGTGCCGCGGGAACGGCACGCGCGACGGTTGTCCCGGTCGGCACCCGGGGCAGCTTGCAAGCGCTACGCGCTCTGGCCAGAGGCCCTGCGGATGGCGCGGGCATCGCCGAACTTGGACTCGACTTCGTACCGCTCACCTGGGAGTCCTACGACATCGTCCTCGGCGAACCAGCACTCGGCGCCGCCCGGCCGCTGCTGACCACCATCCGGACTCCGGTCGGCCATCGAGCAGCTGGGCGGCTATGACCTCACCCCTTCCGGCACGTTCCGCCCGCCTGATCACTCACAGCGTCAACTGGCGGCGGTGGAAGTCGAAGTGCTGGGTGGGAAAGTGATACACGTCCGCCAGGGTCATGAAATCCTTGAAGTACGGATCCCATCGGGTGGGATAGTGCATGCCGCGTCTTAGGTTCGTCTCGCTTTCCGCTTCGAGCCTGTGGTGCAGTTTCGTGATGACGTGGTCGAACATCGAGCCCATCCGGCGACGGGTCAGGAACGTGCCGCCGAGCCAGGAGCCAAGGTAGTTCGCCGCGTCGAACGGCTTCGTCATCCGGTTGAGGAACCGCGCGTACGCGCGGCTCGCCGACGGCGGGAGCCGGCCGAACAGCCGTACCAGCGTGCTCAGAGCGCGCAGGATCAGGTAGCCGAGCAGCATGTGGAACAGCAACTGCCGGTTGGTCCATCGCGTCCCGTCAGACGGGCGCGCCAGGTCGGCGTCGCTCGCCGCGTCCATGAGCTGGTGGAACGTCGCCCGGGCACGGTCCATTTCGTCGTGCACAGCTTGCTTGTCCACCCCGGTATTGTCCGGTTGACGGATGATCGAGTACAGCGCTCACCCTCAATGGGTGACCGGTGAGCGGCGTTCGATGAGCACTGTGTCGTGCCAGGTGCCGTTGAGCTGGGCGATGCGTTCGCGGATACCCACGGTGCGGTAGCCGGCGGCGTGGTGCAGGGCGATGCTGACGCGGTTCTCCGTGAAGATGGCGGTTTGCAGGGTCCACAGACCGGCGGCGTCGGCGGCGGTGACTTGCTTGTGCAGCAACGCTTTGCCTACCCCGCGTCCGCGGCTGTTCCCGGTGACGTAGACGGAGGTCTCGGCGACTCCGGCGTAGCAGTCGCGTGTGGACACCGGGCCGGCAGCGGTCCAGCCGACGACCTCACCGTCGATCTCGGCGACCCACCGGTGGTCGGGCAGCCATTTCGCGTCCAGGGACGCCCGGCTGGGCACGGCGGTCTCGAACGTGGCGATACCGGTGGCGATGCCCTCGGCGTAGATTCGGCGCACCGCGCTCCAGTCACCGGGTTGCAGGGCGCGAACCGTCACGTCCGCAGGCAGGTTCTCCGGGCAGCACGGGCGGGGTGCGAGCAGGCCCATCACGGCGTCCGCGGCGTGCGGCAGTCCGGCGCAGCAGGCTTCGTTGACGGTGACGATCGTCGCGGTGCCCTCCTTGCGCAGGCGGACGAAACCAACGTCGGCGAGCTTGCGGACGTGGTGGGACGTGGTGGATTGGCTGGTGCCGAGGATCTCGGTGAGCGCGCCCACGGTGATGCCCTTGGGACTGGTGGCCACGGCGTGCAGCAGCCGGACCCGGACCGGTTCGGCCAGGCAGGCGAACCACTCCGCGTACGTGGTGGCCTCGCCGGTGGGCAGGACCTGGGCCTGGGGCAGCGCGATCGGCATGCCGACAGTGTATCGACCGAGATCGATGGTTGCATCTATCGATGTCCGTCGATACTCTCGCTCCAGTCAATCGACATGGATCGATGAAAGGGGTGCAGGGTGAGCGACCTGCCTGTGGTGGTCGTCGGCGCGGGCCCGGTCGGGCTCGCCGCGGCCGCGGAACTGGTGGCGCAAGGGCTGACGCCGGTGGTGCTGGAGCGGGGCGACCAGGCCGGGGCGGCGGTGGCCGAGTGGCACCACGTGCGGCTGTTCTCCCCATGGTCCGAACTGGTGGCCCCAGCGGCCCGCCGGATCCTGGAGCCGAGCGGCTGGCAGGCGCCGGACCCGGAGAGCTATCCGACCGGGGCGGAGTGGGCACGGCTGTATCTGCGCCCGTTGGCGGAGGCGCTGGGAGATCGGGTCCGGTTCGGCGCCGAGGTCGTCGGTGTGGCGCGACGGGGTCGCGACCGGGTGGTGGACGCGGGCCGGGAGTCAGAACCGCTGACCGTGCACGTGCGTACCGCGGCTGGTGACGAGCGGATCACCACCCAGGCGGTCATCGACGCCTCCGGGACGTGGACCTCGCCCAATCCGTTGGGAGGCGACGGTTTGCCCGCGCTCGGCGAGGCGGCTGCCGCCGACCGCATCGCCTACCGGGTGCCGGACCTGACCGATCCGGTGGTCGCCGCGCGGTATGCGGGCCGTCATGTAGTGGTGGCCGGTGCTGGGCATTCGGCGCTGACCGCGTTGGTGGCCTTCGCCGGCCTGACCGAGGGGGAGCCGTCCACGCGGATCACCTGGATACTGCGCCGCGGTGGGGTCGGCACAGTGTTCGGTGGCGGCGAGGCTGATCAGCTTCCGGCCCGGGGCGCGCTCGGGCTGCGGGCGAAGGCGGCGGTCGACGCCGGGCGGATCGCGGTGGTCACCGGGTTCCGGACCGAGGTGGTCGAGCGGGACGGCACGGGCCGGCTGGCGCTGGTCTCGTCGGCAGGGCAACGGGTGGAGGCGGTCGACGAGGTGGTGGTGTTGACCGGGTTCCGTCCGGACCTGTCGTGGCTGTCGGAGGTGCGTCTGGATCTGGACGCGACGTTGCAGGCTCCTGTGGCGCTGGCACCGTTGATCGACCCGAACGTGCACTCCTGCGGCACCGTTTATCCGCACGGCGTCAAGGAACTCACGCACCCGGAACCAAATGTGTTCCTGGCCGGGATGAAGAGCTACGGCCGCGCACCCACGTTCCTCGCCATGACCGGCTACGAACAGGTCCGGTCACTGGTGGCCGCGGTGGCGGGTGATCGAGAGTCCGCCGAGCGGGTGGAACTGGTCCTGCCCGAGACCGGTGTGTGCGGTGGATCGGGCGTGTTCGACACGCCAGCGGACACACAGGACAGTGGCTGTTGCGGTGCCCCGGCGGCGATTCAGGATCTTTCCCTGTCGGCGCCACCGGCTCGCTGACTCGTGGCGGTCTCCAGGACACTGCCGCAGACCGGTGCCGCCGGCCTGCGGCAGGTGCTGGTGGTCCTGTGCGTCACTGAGATCACCAGCTGGGGCGTGCTCTACTACGCCTTCCCAGTGCTGTCCGGCCAGATCACCGCCACGACTGGCTAGCGGCCCCGGCGATCACCGCGGCGCTGTCAGCCAGCCAGCTCGTCGCCGCCGTCGTGGGCATTCCAGCCGGGCGGTGGCTGGACCGGCACGGTCCGCACGGCCTGATGACCGCCGGTTCGCTGCTCGCCGTGCCCGCGGTGATAGCGGTGGCCACCGCTCAGAACCTGGCCTGGTTCGCCGGTGGCTGGCTGCTGGCCGGCGTGGCCATGGGGGGCGGTGCTGTATCCACCCGCCTTCGCCGCGCTGACCCGCTGGCACGGGCCGAACCGGGTGCGCGCCTTGACGACCCTGACCTTGGTCGCCGGGCTGGCCAGTACCGTGTTCGCACCGCTGACCGCGTGGCTGTCAGCGCACCTGGATTGGCGAGAGACCTACCTGGCGCTGGCGGCGATCCTCGCGATCGTCACTGTTCCGGCTCACTGGTTCGGGTTGCGGGTGCCCTGGCCGCCGCCTGCGGTGGAACCTCGGCGGATGCACGACCCGGGCCGGGTGGCGCGCAGCGGCCCGTTCCCGGTTCTGGTGGTGGCGTTCAGCATCGCCGCGTTCGCCACATTCGCGGTCGTGGTCAACCTGGTGCCGTTACTGGCCGAATGTGGCATCGGCACCGGTGTCGCCGCGGTTGCGCTCGGGCTCGGTGGCGCCGGTCAGGTCGCGGGCCGTCTCGGCTACGCCACTCTGGTCCGCCACACCTGCGTCCGGGGCCGCACCGCGATCGTGCTCGGCGCGATGGCCACCACGACGATCCTGCTCGGCGTGTTGTCCGTCGAGCCCGCGTTGATCGCGGCAGCTGTCCTGGCGGGTATGGCCCGCGGCGTGTTCACCCTGCTGCAGGCCACTGCTGTCACCGAGCGTTGGGGCGCAGTCCACTACGGGCGGCTGAGCGGTCTGCTGTCGGCGCCGTTGACCGTCGCGATGGCGCTCGCACCGTTCGCCGGAGCCGCAGGGGCGATCTCAGCGATCAGGCCCGCCACGAGGGACCGGATCTCGTCGCGGATCGGGCGCACCGCATCCACACCCTGGCCCGCCGGGTCCTCGAGTTTCCAGTCCAGGTAACGCTTTCCCGGAAACACCGGACAGGCATCGCCACACCCCATGGTCACGCACACGTCCGACTCCTCAACCGCCTCGAACGTGAGGATCTTCGGGGTCTGCGCGGAGATGTCGATGCCGACCTCGCGCATCGCTTCGACCACTGCCGGGTTGACCTGATCGGCCGGGGCCGAACCCGCGGAGCGGACCTCGACGCGGTCTCCGGCCAGGTGCGTCAGCCAGGCGGCGGCCATCTGCGAGCGTCCGGCGTTGTGCACGCAGACGAACAGCACCGATGGCCGATCCGTCGAGCGAGAGCCGGTCTCGTCGGTTGCTGTGGCGTTGAGCGTGGTGGGTTGATTCCGGCTCGGGGTTGACGGTTCTCGCGACGAGGTCATGACCGTTCCTTGACGGGTATCTCATCCGGATGGGGCAGCACGACATCCTCAGCGTGTGCCGAGGCGTCCGGGTACAGGGTCCGCACCAGCGGCAGCGCCACCACGGCGGCCACCGCCTGGGCCAGCAGGAACACCGGCACCGACGACGGGGCGATCCCGGCGAAGCTGTCACTGAACATCCGGCCCACCGTGATGGCCGGGTTGGCGAAGCTGGTCGAGCTGGTGAACCAGTACGCCGCGCCGATGTACGCGCCGACGGCGGCCGGGGCCCGTTCACTCCGGCCGGAGCGGGTCAGCGAGAAGATCACCAGCACCAGGCCCAGCGTGGCCACAACCTCGGAAATCCCATGCGGCACCGTGGCCCGGGCGGTCGTGCTGATGCTCACCGGGGCCGCCGCGAACAACACGTTCGCCAGCACCGCACCCGACATGCAGCCCAGTATCTGCACGGGAACGTAGGCCGCGAACCGCCGCCACGACAACCCGCCGAATACAGTGTCCACAAAGGACACCACCGGGTTGAAGTGGCCGCCGCTGACCGGGCCGAAGATCAGGATGATCGCGTACAGACCGACCGCGGTGGCTCCCGCGTTCTCCAGCAACTGCAGGCCGATGTCGCCCGGTGACAGGCGTTGCGCGGCGATACCGGAGCCGATCACGAGAGCGGCGAGCAGCAGGCTGCCCAGGAACTCGGCCAGCAGCGTGCGAGCCAGTGCCCGCGTCATCGTGTCCCCTCTTCGGACTGTCCAGAAAGGACGGCTGAATCGCCTGGGATGCGCACCGCGGGAACCAGACGGTCCACCCGGTCGGCCAGGTCACGGAACGCCGAGTCGAACGCGTCCTCGGTCCCGATCGCGGCGGGGTCGGGGACCGACCAGTGCAACCGGCCGGCCAGGTCGAGTTCCTCGTGGGCGTTGTCGCACACCGCCACCACCAGGTCGTCCGGCTGCACCACCTGCTCGACGTGCTGGGTCCGGGCACGCGCCAACGACAGGCCGTGCGCGCGGGCGGTGGCCTTCGCCAGCGGATGTACCGCCTTCGCCGGATGTGTGCCCGCAGAGGCGGTGGGGACCGTGCTGCGCTTGGCCCACAGCGCCGCGGCCAGTTGCGAGCGGGCCGAGTTGTGGCTGCACACGAACACCACCCGCCGCGCCTGCCGCAGCCCGGCCGGTATCAACCCGGACAGTGCGGCGGGCCGCAGACGCAGGTAGGTACGGCGCTGGTCGCCCTCGGAGCGGGAGCGCAGCACGACGCCGGCCCGCTCCAGCAACTTCAGGTGGTGCGCCAGCAGGTTGCTGGGCAGGTCCAGCTCGCCGCCCACCTCACTGGGCGAGGCGTCGCCGAGCAGCAGCCGGTCGACGATCGCCAGCCGGGCGGGCTCGCCCAGCGCGGCATGCAGCCGCGCCCGGGCAACCAGTTCCGAAGACCAGTCAGCGCTCATTGACTCAATGATTGTTGAACCGATTCGGGAAGGTCAAGACGCCGGGCGGTGTGACAAGTCACCATTCGTGTCCCGGCCGGGTGACGACGCCAAGTTCATCGAGCAGGCCCCGCACGCGTCGTTCGATCTCATCCCGGATCGGGCGCACCACGGTCACGTCCTGGCCCGCGGGGTCATCGAGGGTCCAGTCCAGGTAGCGTCGGCTTGCCGTCCTGCGCATGCCCCTCGACACGGGCCAGCGCGGTCAGCCGCTGCCGGGCGAAACGCCCGGCCAGCAACGGCGGGAAGTTCAGGATCGTGCTGTGCGACGCGAACTGGTCATAGCTGGAGTACAGGAACCGCTCGATCGTCTCCGGCCCGAACACCCCCTCGGACTGCTCGGCCAGCCGCGTCCCGATGTCGACGTCAGATCGATTAGTGCGCCTTCAACGGGATCTGCTCTGCGGGTGCACGGTCATCGCTGGCAGCCGCAGCCGGCGTCGGCCTTCGCCTGAGCCACCGTCGTGCTGGGATCCACCGACTGTTCGCCGGGCGTGCAGCACGCACTCACCCCACAACACGAACTCGCCCCCGACTCGACGACAGGGATCCTCACGGAGGCGGGTTTGACCGCGCGGATGATCGCCGAATGCATCGACTCCGCGACCTGGTGGGTGGGGACGATCTCGATGTCGGTGAACCCGGCCGCCTGCAACCCGTCTCGGTATTCCGCGAAGCTCAGCGCCCCGCCGATACAGGA
>CBIMJO010000120.1:0-12303 GCA_966244135.1 uncultured Actinocrispum sp.
GATCTTGAACGCCTGCGACGGGTCCACCGCGGGCACGATGCAGTTCACCGGGATCCGGTCGCGCACCGGCGCGGGCCACCCCACCGTCGCCTGCTCGACCGCCGTGGCCAGCCACGACCGGGCCTCGGCGTCGCCGTACTCGGTGAACGGGCAGAACTCGCCCCACCCCTTCGGCCCCGAGACGAGCATCCCCTCGCGCACGGTGATCCCGCGGAACCTGGTGCGCAAGGGGATGGAGTAGACCCAGGTCTCAGTCACCCAGGACCGACTCGATGGCCGCGATCACCTTGGCGTCGTGGGGAGTCGTCATCGGCCGGAACCGCGCGACGACCTCGCCCCCGGCGGAGACCAGGAACTTCTCGAAGTTCCACTGGATGTCGCCTGCCTTGCCCTCCTCGTCGGGGAACTCGGTCAGCGCGGTGTACACCGGGTGCCGGTCCGGCCCGTTCACGTCGACCTTCTCCGTCATCGGGAACGAGACGCCGTACGTGGTCGAGCAGAAGGTCTGGATGTCCTCGGCCGAACCGGGCTCCTGGCCACCGAACTGGTTGCACGGCACGCCGATCACGGTGAACCCGCGCTCGCCGTACTTCTGCTGCAACTCTTCCAACTGTGTGTACTGCGGCGTCAGGCCGCACTTGGACGCCACGTTGACCACCAGCGCGGCCTTGCCGTCCCGCAGCTCCGCCAGGGTCGTCGGCCGGCCGTCCAGGGTGTTGATCTCGGGCACGTACCACTCCTGTTCGTGAAAGTGCCCCCAGGTTATCCCGGGGGCACTTTCACGTGGGAGATTCACTCAGTACTGCTGGACGGAGTACTGGCCGTTGGTGCCGAAGAAGATGTAGCCGTGCTCGAAGTTCGAGCGCCAGCCGCCGGGGATGGCCTGCTCGTCACCGATGGGGTAGCCGAGCCAGGAGCCGTCGCCGCCGAGTTCCAGGTACTTCATCAGGATCGCGCCCTGGACGTTGTGCGACCCGTAGCCCGGGCTCCAGTAGATGGACCCGCGCTCGAAGTGGTTGTAGAACCCGCCGTTGGCGCCCGGGATCTCGTCGGTCAGCGGGAAGCCCAGGCCGTGCTCGTAGTTGAGCTCCCCGAACTTCTGCCAGATGCCGCCCTGGACGTTGTGCGCGCCCGCGCCGCCCGACCAGTAGATCGCGCCCCGCTCGAACAGGTTGAAGTACCCGCCCGGCGGAGTCGTGGCCAGGTCGTCGGTGATCGGGTAGCCGAGGAACGACTTCTCGTAGCCCAGCTCGGCGTACTTCACGCCGATCGCACCCTCCACGTTGTGCGCGCCGGTGCCCGCGCTCCAGTAGATGCCGCCGCGCTGGAACTGGTTGAAGTACCCGCCGTTCGCACCCGGGGTCTCGTCCGAGATCGGGTACCCCGGGTAGGAGTGCTCGCGGCCGAGCTCGTTCCACTTGTCGGCGATCCCGCCCTGGACGTTGTGCGCGCCGGTCTCCGCGGTCCAGAAGATCGACCCGCGCTCGAAGAAGTTGAAGTACCCGCCCGCCGGGGTGGTCGCCAGGTCGTCGGTGGTCGGGTAGCCCAGGTAGGAGGTGTCCTTGCCCTTCTCCGCCCACTTGGCGCCGATCGCACCCTCGACGTTGTGCGCACCGGTGTCCTGCTTCCAGTAGATGTAGCCCTGCTGGAAGCTCGCCCCGCGCCCGCCGTTCGCCCCGGCCTCGTCGTTGCTGGTCGGGTAGCCCACGTACGCGTTGCCATAGCCCAGTGCGACGTACTTGTTCTTCACCTCACCGCGCAGCACCTGCGATGGCGTGGCCGGGCTGGCCATGATGATCGCGTCGGCGAACGTGTTGTAGTGACCGGACAGGTCACCGCCGGAGGTGCGTTCGTTGTCGGTGGGGTAGCCCAGGGCGCCGGCCTCGGCGCCGAGCTGCTTGTACAGCGCGTAGTTGTCCGCCTGCATCGCCGCCGCCGGGGTGTTCGGCGACTTGTAGATGGCACCGCCCTTGGACAGCATGATCCGGGTACCCACGCCGTCCGGGTTGGTCAGCACGTCCGTCGTGGGCACGCCCAGCTTCGCCACGCCGCCCACGGCCAGGTACGCGTTGAGGTAGTCGCCCTGCATGGACCGCACACCGCCGCTCGGCGACCAGAACAGGTAGCCGTTGGCGTACTGCTGCGACCGGCCCGAAGCGTCACCCTGCTCCGCGCCCACCTGCGCGCCCAGCTGGGCCCGCAGCGCCGCGTCGTCCTGGTAGCGCTTCTCGATCGGCGTCAGGTAGGTCACGTTGATCACCGAGTCGCCGTCCGGCACCGTGATGACCTTGGTCCGGTTGGTCGAGCCGTCCGCCCACTTCTGGAACTGGGCGACACCGTCGGTGGCCACCTGCGGGGCGACGATGGTGAGCTGCTGGCCCACCGAGAACAGCCCGGAGGTGCCCTGCTCGTCGCCGATGGTGAAGGCCACCGGGGTGTCGGTCTGCACGGACACCCGGCGCTGCTTCGCCTTGGCCTTGAACACCTTCGTCGTCTCGGTGCCCTTGCTGTCGGTCGCGTGCGCGGTCACCTCGAGGTAGCTGTTGCCGGGGTGGCCTTCGAACGGCATCGAGTACTGCGGCCCGGTCTGGTTGCTGCTCGGGTGCAGGTGGCAGCCGCCGGTGCTCACGCAGTGCACCAGGTTCGTGGTCCACAGCACCTGCAACGCGCCGTCTTCCTGGTCGGTCGCGGTCGCGCCGGCCTGGATGACCTCGCCGACGGCGAACTCGTGCGCCGCGTCCGGCGGGGTCACGTTCAGCGTGGGCGGGTGGTTGCCCGGCGCGACCACGATCGACGTGGTTCCGGTGAGCCCCAACGGGTCCTTCGCCGTCAGCTTGGCGGTGAACGTGTCGCCGGGGCCGTAGGTGCGGCTCGTGTTCGGGCCGGTGCCGGTCGAGCCGTCGCCGAAGTCCCACGTGTAGGTCAGCGGGTCGCCGTTCGGGTCGGTGGACGCGGTCGCGTCGAAGAACACCGTGCGGTGGTCGGGATCGACGGTCGCCTTCGGCACCGCCTGCGGTGCCGCGTTGCCCGGCGCCCAGGTGAGCCTGCGCAGGTTGCGCGACAGGATGTCCGCGTACACGATGTCGCCGTTGCTCGGCATGCTCTGGAACTTCACCGGGCCGCCGATGTCCTGGGCGAACCCGTCCTGCTCGGGCTGGGTGAGCACGTTGCCGGCGCCGTTGAAGCGCATGGTCCAGAGCCGGTTGGCCACGTAGTCGCCGAAGAAGTACCGGCCCTTGTACTCGTCCGGATAGGACGACCCGGTGTAGACCACACCGCCGGTCACGGAGTTGCCGTACGGGTGCGGGTAGCTGAAGATCGGGTTCACCGTGGTGGAGTTGCCGCACTCGGCGTAGTTGAGGTACTCGACCGTGCGGTTCGGGCCCTCCCAGCACGGCCAGCCGAAGTTCTGGCCGGGGCCGACCAGGTCGACCTCCTCGGTGCGGTTGAACCCGACGTCACCGAGGACCACCTGGCCGGAGGCCGGGTCCACGCTGAGCCGGAACGGGCTGCGGAAGCCGTACGCGTACACCTTGCTGCGCACCGAACCGGGGTTCGCCGCCTGGTAGAACGGGTTCGTCGCGACACCGGTGCCGTCGGGCTTGATGTGCAGCACCTTGCCGTGCAGGTCGTCGACGTTCTGCGCGCGGAACGCCAGCGGGTCCGACCCGGTGTAGGACGCCCCGTCGCCGATGGTCACCCAGAGCGTGCCGTCCTCGGCGGCCAGGACACTGGTCATCGCGTGCGCGTCGGAGTCCGCGGTGGACTCCAGGATCGGCACCTCGTTCTGCAGACCGGTCGGCGCCCCCGCGCCGTCGACGGTCACCTGCCAGCGGCTGAGCCGCAACGTCCACGGCGGCCCGGCCGCCGCGGTGGCGTAGGTCGTGTAGATGGTGCGCGACGTTGCGTAGTCGGGTGCGGCTGCGACACCGACCAGGCCGAGGTCGTTCTTGTTGGTCACCGCGATGCTGCCGAGCGTGCGCGGGGTGCCGCTCTTGGGCACCCAGTTGACCTGGCCGGCCTTGCCGATCGCGAAGGCGCTGTCGTCCTGCAGGAAGGCGAAGTCGGTGAGGAACTGCTCCTGCGGCAGCCCGGTCGGCTTGTCCTGCAGGATGAAACCGTTCGGCAGGACCGGGGCGGCCACGGCCGGCGTCACCGCCGGGACCGCCAGCGCCGCCGCGGTCAGCGCACCGACCGCGGTGATCTTCATCAAGGCACGGATGTGCCGCATGTTCAGCCCTCCTGGCCCCCAGGCCGGTGTGCACCGGATCACCGGATCATCGCAGCGTGTTGAATCACAGGGTGAATCGCTGCTGTGCCGGAGAGTGTTTCACAGCGGACTGACATTTCGGGCAGGCCCGGAAGGCCGTGCCAGGCGGATTGGCACGGCCTTCCGGAGTCGGGTATCGCGTTAGAAGCGGACGGCCGCCAGATAATCATGGCCGCGTGCCGCGGTCACGAGCGGAATCGGCGGAGTGTCGTGTTCGACGACGTACTCCCGGATGCCCGATTGGGCGTACCGCGCGAAGATCCGGGGGAAGTCGATCGTGCCCCGGCCGAGGTCCTCGAAGGAGCCGTTGGCGGCCCGGTCCTTGACGTGGAAGACCGGAAAACGCCCTGGGTAGCGCTCGAAGTACGGCAACGGGTCGTAGCCGCCCGCGATGATCCAGTACAGGTCCAGCTCGAAATTGACGAACCGGGGGTCCGTCTCGTCAAGCAGGATGTCGTACAGCACTTTGCCATCGACTTTCACGAAGTCGACGTTGTGGTTGTGGAACAGGAACTTCAGGCCCGCGCTGCGACATTTCTCACCCCAGGAGGAGAATGCGGACGCCGCATTCCGGTACCCGGAAACATTGCGCAGGCTCGCCGGCAGGGAGGGCACGACGACGTAGCGCACGCCGAGGATGCGGGCGATCTCCAGCTCACGCTGGACGTTCGCGAGCATCGCCTCCCAGCTGGTGTGGGTGAGCACGGCCCGCACGCCCGCCGTGTCGAGCATGTCCCGGAACCGCTCGGGGGTGTGCCCATAGAGGCCGCTGACGCCCACTGTCGCGTAGCCGATCCGGCCGAGCGCGTTGAGTGTCCCTTGTGGATCGGTCGCCATGATGTCACGGACGGTGTACAGCTGGATGCCGATGTGGTCCGGCGGCACGGAGTGCAGCGGCGGGTCCGCCGCCGCCACACCCGCCGTCATACCGCCGACGACCACGCCAGACCCGGCGGCCAGCCGCAGGAACCCGCGCCGAGAGGTGGTCATCTTTCGTAAACCTCCAGCTCAGGCCTCGTGAGTGGTTGTTCCGAGCGGAACAACCACTCACGAGGGGGACCTCAGGAAACGGTCACGACGACTGTGCGGGCGGTGTGCACTCCGGCACTGTCCGTTGTGGTCAGTCGCGCTGTGTAGGTTCCCTTCTTGGTGTACTGGTGGG
Organism: uncultured Actinocrispum sp.; assembly: GCA_966244135.1. Taxonomy (GTDB): domain Bacteria; phylum Actinomycetota; class Actinomycetes; order Mycobacteriales; family Pseudonocardiaceae; genus Kibdelosporangium. Next base: position 5,433 of record CBIMJO010000120.1, read on the forward strand.
TAACCGAGGCACCGGAACCCGCGGCGGAGTTGTCGCCGAAGTCCCAGGCGTACCCGGTGATCGTGCGGCCCGAGGGTGCGGTCGCCGTGCCCTTGAGCGCCACGCTCAGCGGCGCGGTGCCGCTGCTCGGCGTCGCGGTCACGGTGATGTCCGCGGCCGTGCCGGGCTTCGCCATGCCGTTGCCGTTGAAGTTGAGCCAGTCCAACGACATCAGGTCGGGCGAGGCAGGCGTCCAGGCGGGGTTCGTGAAGACCAGGAACAACTTCACCGACCGGCCGGGATCGGCCAACGGGACGGTCGGCGAGATGACGTTGTTCCAGTCACCGGTGTTCGGCACGTCCAGCGAACCCAGCAGCTGCCCGGTCGGCGAGTCCGCGCGGAACTCGATCTTGCCGCCCAGACCGCCGGAGGAGACCCCGGCCGTCACCGAGTCGATGTTGGTCAGGTTCACCGGGTCGTAGGACACCCAGTCACCGTTCTCGATCTCGCCCAGCCGCTTGCCCGCCGAGGCCGCCGCGTTGCTGACGACCACCGGACCGCCCTGCGCGCCACCGAGGCCCTCGTGGTGCTCGGCCTCCTTGCGCTTGGGCTCCAGTCCGATGTGGGCGGACCCGGTCAGCGCCGGAGTCCCCCGCACGCCGCCCGCGTCCGTGTACTGCACGGCCATCGCGACGAACAGGTTCTGCCCCGGTCCATGGCTCGTGCCCTGGTCGGTCTTGAACTCGCCCCGGCAGCCCGTGGTGTTGTCCATCGGGTGCAGGTGCAGGTCGTGACCGAGCTGGGACTGCACAACGACCTTCGAGCAGTCGATCCGGCCGTCCTCCCGGTCGGTGACCTGGACCTCGAACGGAATCGTGTCGCCCCACTCGAAAGCGCCACCGTTCCGCGGCGACAGGATCTTCACCTCGGGACGGCTGTTGCCCGGCGTGATCGACGAAACGGCGACCCCGGTCAGCCCGTTCTTGCGGCTCGTCACCGTCAGCCGGACGTCGAACTGGCCCGCTGTTTGGTACACGTGCGTCGGGTTGGCCTCGGTGGAATCAGTCGTGCCGTTGCCGTCGAAGTCCCAGGCATAGTCGACGGCTTCCCCGTCCCCGCCACCGGATCCGGCGCTGGAGAACCTGACCGTCAACGGGTAACGCCCGGAGTCGGCGTCCACCGACACCTTCGCGTTGGGCCGCCGTCCGTTCGCGACATAGTCGATCCGGTAGATCCCGGAGCCCTCGTTGCTGGCCCCGCGCCCGGTCCCGCTGCCCGCGCCGAAGTCGATCACGTACAGCGACCCGTCCGGCCCGAAGTGCGCGGAGAACGCCTGGATCCACGACATGGTGGTGAAGATCTTGTTGATCGACTGCAGATCCCCTTGTCTGACCGCGGGGAACCGTGGGTTGTTGAACGTCTGGTCGGTCCGCTGGAACGACAGCGTCTTGAAGTACCCGCGGGTCAGCTCGTAGACGAACCACTTGCTGTCGAAGTACTCCGGGAACTTCGTCACCAGCGGGTTGTTCGGGTTGTAGTCGTAGACGGGGCCGGACATCGGCCCGCCACCACCGCTGCCGAGCTCGGGGAACTGCGGCGACTGCGAGTACGCGTACCAGACGGTCGGCGCCTCGGCCGGGGGCAGGTCGCGCAGGCCGGTGTTGTTCGGCGAGTCGTTGACCAGGTGCCCGCAGTCGAACTTCGGCCCGGACACGCCGGTCGCGAAGTCGTAGTCGTTGAACGGGGTGTTGTTCCCGATGCAGTACGGCCACCCCTGGTTGCTGGCATGGGTGATCCGCGCGAACTCGACCGTCCCTTCCGGACCGCGGCTGGGGTTGTCCGCCCGCGCGTCCGGCCCGTAGTCGGCCACCATCAAGGCATCCGTCTTCGGGTCGACCGTGATCCGGAACGGGTTGCGCTGACCCATCGTGTAGATCTCCGGACGGGTCTTCGCGGTGCCCGGCGCGAACAGGTTGCCGGCCGGGACGGTGTAGGTCCCGTCGGTCTGAGGGGTGATCCGCAGGACCTTGCCGCGCAGGTCGTTGGTGTTGCCCGCGGTGCCCTGGGCGTCCATCGACCGGCGGCCCGGCCGCTCGTCGATCGGGTTGTAGCCGTCGGAGTTGAACGGGTCGGTGTTGTCCCCCGTTGCCACGAACAGGTTTCCGTGCCGGTCCATGGCCAGCGAGCCGCCCATGTGCGAGTTGGCGCGGTTCTCGTCGCGGTACGTCGGGATCTCCAGCAGCCGCTTCTCGCTGGCCGGGTCGACCTTGTCGCCCACCACCGTGAACCGGGACAGGTTCTCCTTCTTGTCGACCTTGTCGGAGTACAACAGGTACACCCAGCCGTTCTGGGCGAAGTTGTTGTCCAGCACCAGGCCCAGCAGACCGTCGGACTGGCTGGTCATCTGCGGGGTGTAGGCGAAGTCCAGCGCGGTGGTGGTGCGCAGGGTGTCCTGGTTGAGGATCTTGAGCGCACCGGTCCGCTGGATGTAGAACACCCGGCGGTCGGGGGCCACGGCCAGCTCGAACGGGTCGGCCAGGCCCTCGGTCACCAATGGGACCTTCTGGAACATGGTGTCCTTGGTGGGCGAGCAGTCGCCGGGCACCACGCCCGCCGCCCACTCGATGCCGCCGAGGATGTGCTTGAGGTACACCGGGTCGGAGTACCGCTCCGGTGGGTGGCCGATGGTCGTGTACCAGGACCGGCCGCCGTCGTAGTTCTGGCACCAGGCGAACGGGTGGTCCACCCCCTGGGTGAGCCCGTCGATGCCGTCCCGCACCTTCACCTGCGCGAGCACGTGCACCTTGCCGGACGGGTTGACCTTCCAGTTGTACCACTCCTCACCTTCCAGCTCCCACAGGTCCGGAAGGTGCTTCGTGGATGGATGGACGTGGTCGAGGACCTTGACCCGGCCCGGCTGGATCACCGGGTGGAAGTCGAAGATCGCCCCGGCCAGGCCCTCGAACCAGGTCCAGTCCCGCTCGCTGGCGGTGGCCGAGTGCATGCCCATCCAGCCGCCGCCGTGCTCGATGAACCGCTGGAAGGCACCCCGCTGGTCGGCGTTGAGCAGGTTGCCGGTCTGCGGGGTGGAGTTGGTGTTGTTGAAGATGATCAGCTGGAAGCGGGCAAGGTTGGCGTCGGAGAACGCCGCCGAGTCCTCCGTGAACTCGACGGCGAAGTTGTTCTCCGCACCCAGTTTCTGCAACGCCGCGTTGGCAGCTGGAATGTTCTCGTGCCGGAAGTTGGTGGTCTTGGAGAACACCAACGCGCTGAACCGCGGGGTGGCCGCGGTCGCCGGGACCCCGAAGAGCCCGACCAGGAGCAGCACAGCGAAAACCAACGCCCTCAGGCGTGCGGCGGATGCCATCTGGCTAACTGCTTACAGGTGTGCCGGTCCGGCGGCGTGGGCCTCGTTGAGCGCGTCAGACTTGCGGCCGGTCATCACGTCCGGGTTGTGCTGCGGCGCGGCAGCGGCTGCCGCACGGGCCGCGGCGGCCGGGGCGAGGTTGACGAACTGGCCCGAGATGGTGCCACGGACGCGGTTGTTCTCACCGGCCGGTGCCGGGTCGTTGTCCACACCGGACAGGTTGCCGCGGATGATGTTGTTGCTCACCGTGGCCCCGCCGGTGTTGCCGGACACGGTCAGGTTGCCGTTGAAGAAGCTGGCCTGCCCGCAGGACGCGATCGGGCCGTCGGCGCCGATCTGCAGCGCGCCCTGGTTGCCGGTGTACGACGCGTTGCCGTACACCTCGCCGGCGCAGAACACGCCGCCGAGCCGGGCCCCGGACACGGTCAGGTTCTGGTTGACGACCGAGCTGATCAGGTCCACATAGGACACATTGGTCCCGGTGACGCTGCCCAGCGTGCTGTTCTCCGCGTACACCTCGCCCACGCTGGAGTTCAGCTCACCGTTGACGGTGGCGGTGTTCAGGTACGCGTAGGTGCCGCGGTCGGGGTGCTGGTTCGCGGACACCTTGACGTTGCCGGACTTCGTCTCGGCCAGGTAGAACCCGTAGGCGTCCACCGCGGTCACGGTGCTGCCGAACGTGGTTCCCTTGGCGTCGAAGAAGGCGTCGTCCTGCAGCACGACCTCGCGCTGGAAGTTGCCGCCGGTGATGACCAGGTTGGCACCCGGCTCGACGGTGACGGTCCCGGTGACGATGGTGCCGTCCAGGACACAGGACTTGGTGGCCGCGACTCTCAGGTCGCCCGGGACTGTCACAGCCCCGGCCTCCCCCTCACAAAAGGTTGTCAGGCCGGCGCTCGCCGGGATGGCGAAGACTCCGAGCGCGGTGCAGGCCACGCTGGCGGCGACGACTAAGACGGAACGTGCCTTCATTGGTGGATCCCTCCAGGTGCAACACAGTCGACGGGTTCAATCGTTACTGGTGGCGGCGCCCAGCAGATCTCGAATACGGCCAGTGGCCCTTGCGAACTCAGGCTCGGCCATGGTTTTGCCGTAGTCTCGTTCAACTGGCAAATCGACAGCGATCAGCTCGTCGACCGTGCCAGGGCGGGGTGTCATGACCACCACCCGGTCCGCGAGGTAGACGGCCTCGGGGATCGAGTGGGTGACCAGAAGGACAGTTGTCCCTGTTTCGCGCCAGATCCGGCGCAGTTCGATGTTCATCTGCTCACGGGTGAGCGCGTCCAGCGCGCCGAACGGCTCGTCCATCAGCAGAACCGGGGGGCGGTGCAGCAACGCCCGGCACAGGGCCACACGTTGCTGCATACCGCCGGAAAGCTCGTGCGGGTAAGCATCCTCGAAACCGGTCAGGCCGGTCATCGCGATCAGCTCGTCCGCACGTTCGCGGGCCTCGGCGGCCGGCATCCTGCGCATCTCGGCCTGCAGCAGGATGTTGCGGCGGGCCGAGCGCCAGTCCAGCAGGGCGGCCCGCTGGAACACATAGCCGATGTCGCGGCGGGGGCCGCGAACCTCCTCGCCCAGCAGCTCCACCTGCCCGGCCGAGGGCTTGAGCAGGCCGGAGACCAGTTTGAGCAATGTGGACTTGCCGCAGCCGGACGGCCCGACGATGGCGACGAACTCCCCCTGCCGGACGCTCAGCGAGACGTCGTGCAGGGCGGTCACGTCCATCTTCTTGGTGCGAAAACGAACCGAGACGTCCTGGATGTCCACCGTGCTGTCTTTCCGGGTGGTGTCCATCTCAACCATCGCGGGTGCCTGGCCGGGCATCCTCATCCCTTCGGCGCGAAGCTGACGTCCCAGTAAGCGGACGGTTCCTGGGCCTTGTCGATCACGCCGGCGTCGGCGAACACCTGGATCGTCTTGCGCCAGTCGCCCTCGTCGTTGACACCGGGCGCCTTTCCTTCGGTGGCCGGGGTGTGCAGCAGCTTCAGCGTGGCGCTGAACTGCTCCTTGAGCACCGCCGGCGACGGAAGCTGTTCGGAGGCGCCCTTCATCGCGTCCACCGCGCCGGACTCGTTGGCGGCCGCGGCGGTCCAGGCCTCGCTGGTGGCCGCGACCATCCGGGTCACCAGGTCCTTGCGCTCGGTCAGGTTCTTCACCGAGGTGAGCAGGCCGTTGGAGTAGAAGTTCAGCCCGAAGTCGGCGAACTTCAGGTAGGAGACCGGTTTCTTGCCCTTCTCCTGGATGGTCGGGCCCTGGTCGGTGGCGAAGCCCAGCAGCGCGTCGGTCTGGCCGGCCAGCACGGCGGCCATCTTGCCCGCGGCGTCGAGGTTCTGCAGCTTCACGTCGGACGCCTGCAGGCCGTTCACCTTGAGGAAGGCCGGGAAGGTCTTGCTCAGCGCGTCACCGGCGGTGCTCGCGATGGTCTTGCCCTTCAGGTCGGCCGGCGACTTGATGTTCTTCTCGCTGAAGAACTGCACGGCCGACGGCGTGGTCTGCAGGAACACGCCCACGCTCTTGACCTTCATGCCGGTGCCCACCCCGGCGAGCAGGGCGGGCGTGTCCGCCCAGCCGAAGTCGTTCTGCCCGGCCGCGGTGGCCTGGATGGTCTTCTGCGAGCCTTGGCCGGCATTGATGGTCAGGTCGATGCCGTGCTTCTCGTAGATCTTCTGCGCCTTGCCGTAGTAGAACGGCGCGTGTTCACCGTACGGGTACCAGTTCAGCGTGAGGGTGACCTTGTCGAGCTGTTTGCCTTCGGAGGTGGTGGTCTTCTCGCCTCCGCTGCTGCCACAGCCGGCGGCCAGGGCGAGTAACGCTGTAGTCAACGTGAAAGCCGCCGTGAGCGTGCGGAACCTCATGGTGGAACTCCCTTTTCACATGCTGGTCGTAGCGGCGTCGATACGGCGGCTGGCGTGCCATGGGAGAACAAGGGCCTCGATCACCTCGACCACCGCGAACAGCAGCAGCCCCAGTGCGGACATGATGATCAGGCCGGCGAACAGGACCGGCGTGTCGAAGTTCCCGGTCGCCTGCTGGATCACGAAGCCCAGTCCCTCGTTCGCGCCGACGAACTCGCCCACCACGGCGCCGGTGACCGCGAGCGTCACACCGATCTTCAGCCCGGAGAACAGGTGCGGCAGCGACGCGGGCAGCCGGATCTTGAAGAACGTGCTCACCGGCCCGGCCCCCATGGTCGACGCCAGCTGCAGCATCTCCGGGTCGATCGACTTCAGGCCGGTGACCATGGAGATCACCACCGGGAAGAACGCCATCAGCACGGCGACGATGATCTTGGGCGTGAGGTCCGTGCCGAACCACACGATGAACAGCGGCGCGATCGCGATCTTCGGGATGATCTGCAGGAACACCACCACGGGATAGATCGCGGTTTCGATGAAGCGCGAATAGGCGACCGCAAGCGCGAGCGGAACGCTGACCACGATCGCCAGCAGGTAGCCGGCGATGATCTCCTGGGTGGTCACCCAGGCGCCCTCCGCCACGGTGGGGAGGCGCTTGAGGAATTCG
>CBIMJO010000121.1:0-12246 GCA_966244135.1 uncultured Actinocrispum sp.
CCGGGCGCGAAGTTCGTCATCGCCGGTGACCACAACTCCGACCCGGTCGACGGCGACAGCGTTCCCGGCGCGATCCAGCAGCTGATCTCCTCGCCGCGGCTGTTCGACCTCAAGCCCGGCAGCCTCGGCGCGGTCCGCGCGAGCCAGGACCAGAAGGGCGCCAACCTCACGCAGCGCGGCAACCCCTGGTTCGACACCGGCGACTTCAACGACAACGCTCCCGGCAACCTGCGGGTCGACTACGTCCTGCCGTCGCGCAACCTGATCCCGCTGCACACCGAGGTGTTCTGGCCGACGCCGGACTCCCCGCTCGCGCGCCTGAACGACACCACCGACCATCACCTCGTCGGTCTCACGTTGGTGGTGCCGACGTGGTGACCCTGGTCATCCTCCGGCACGCCAAGTCGGCCTGGCCGGACGGCGTCCCGGACCTCGACCGCCCGCTCGGGCCGCGTGGTCTGCGGGACGCGCCGGTCGCGGGCCAGTGGCTGAACGACAACGTGCCCGGCCTCGACCTCGCCGTGGTCTCGCCCGCCCTTAGGGCCCGCCAGACCTGGGAGAACGCGTCCGCGCAGCTCACCGCGCCACCGACCGTCACCGAGGACAGCCGGATCTACTACGGCCCTCAGCTCGACGTCGTGCAGGAGATCCCGGAGAACGTCGGGACCGCGGTCCTCGTCGGCCACAACCCCGCACTGGAGATGCTCACCGAGTACCTCTGCGGCCAGGAGACGGTCTTCAAGACGTCCACGATCGCCGTGCTGCGCAGCGATAACCCCTGGTCAGCAGCTGGCGAGGGCTGGGGCGAACTAATCGACCACACCACCCCTCGGGGCTAGTCCGTTCGGGGGATGTCGATCATTCGGGGGTGGGCGGCGGGGGCGCGGTGCTGAAGTCGCCATGCGCGGGGATGACAGCTCGCCGCGCTGGGCACGGCGGCCGGCACCATCCCGTCGGGGATCGACCAGCGGGCCGCGCTGTTCCGGTCGTTGCTGGCCGGGACGCGAATGCTCACCGTCCTGGACAACGCCCACGATTCCCGCCAGGTCGAACCGCTGCTGCCTGGGTCCGCGGGCTGCGGCGTGATCGTGAAGAGCCAGGGCCGGTTGTCCGGCCTGCAGATGCGCCAGGACCAGCGGCTGACGCTCGGGCCGCTGAGGGTCTACGCGGCCGAACGAGCCGTGGAGGAGGAGCCACCGAGCCAGCGACCCCTTGCGGTGAAACGGGTTCTGCACTGGTTCCTGCGCACCGCGTACGCCGCGAACCGCACGCCGTTCCCGCAGCGGTTCGACCCGCCGATCGAGCCGACCCAGTTCACCTTGCCGCTGCTGGAGTTCACGGACTACGACGAGGCGCTGGCCTGGTGCGAGGCGGAAACGCCGAACCTGATCGCGGTCATCCGCACGGCGCTGGAGTTCGGCGAGGACGCGATCGCCTGGAAGATCCCGGTCGGCTGCGAGCTGCGCCGGTTCGACGACGCCCGCGAGCACCTCGAGCAGGCTTTGGACATCCGCAAGGAGATCGGCGACGAGGTCGGTCTCGCGTGGACGGTCACCGTGCTCGGGTTCGTGGAGTGCGATGTCCGGCGGTTCGGGCCGGCCGCCGCACGAAGCCTGGCGGGACGCGCTCGCCATCTTCACCGAGCTCGACGATCCACGCGCCGAGGACGTCCGGGCACTGCTGTCGTCAACTCCGCGTACGGCTGGGTGACCGTACTTTGAGGACAGTCGTACTGAGCAACGAATACAGCACGGCGGCCACGACAAACGCCACCGCCACACCGATATTGCTTGCCCCGACCGCGCCCGCCTGTGCCGCGGGCGTGAGCAGGTACCCCAGAACCTGACGGATGTTGGGATCCAGCGAGGTCACCAGCCCCAGCCCGACCACGATCGCGACCACCAGCGACACGACGCCCGCGAAGTTCACGCCGCCATAGCCCGAAGGCGAGTACAGCGAGTCCTTGTCGTAGCCGGATCGCCTGTGCAGGAACAGGTCTGTCACGAAGATCGCCGACCAGGCGGCGGTGACCACGCCGATCACGATCAGGAACGACTGCACGGGCGCGAAGAAGCTGGGCGCCACGAAGATCAGGTACAGCCCGCCGAGCACCATCAGCACGCCGTCGATGGTCACCGCGGCCCAGCGCGGGATGCGCAGGCCGAGCGCCAGCAGGTTCAGGCCGGAGCTGTAGAGGTTGAACACCGCGCCCGCGATCACACTCAGGATCGTGGCCAGCAGGAACGGCACCAGGAACCAGGTCGGCAGCTGCACCGCGAACGCGCCGATCGGGTCGGCCGCGGCAGCCGCGGCCAGCTTCGGGTTCCCAGCGGTCAACAACACGCCGAACAACATCAACACAGCCGGCGCCGTGGCGCCGCCGATCGCGGTCCACCAGACCACCGACTTCGGCGATCCCTTCGTATACCGGCTGTAGTCCGCGCCGCCGGGTGTCCAGCCGATGCCGTTCGCGATCACCAGCGTGATGCCGCCGATGACGAGTGCCAGGCTGCCGCCGGTGGTCGGCGTGCCGAAGTCCAGGTCCGGGATGATGATCACGAAGTAGCCGGCCACCGCGACCGCGACCGCCACGGTGATCCAGCGCTGGACGCGGATGATCGTGTCGTAGCCGTAGACCGCGACCAGGACCACCAGCAAGGTCGTGATCAGGAAGCCGATCACGACCATCGGCGTGGTGGCCAGGCCGGGGCTGAGCCGTTGCAGGATCGTCCGCGTGGCAAGGGCACCGAGCGTGACGCTCACGGTCTCCCAGCCGACGTAGGACAACCAGACGAAGAACGTCGGCAGTTTGTTTCCGTGGAAGCCGAACGCGGCCCGGCTGAGCGTCATGGTCGGCGCGCCACCACGCAGCCCGGCCATCCCCACGAGGCCGACGACCGGGTACGACAGGCCAAGACCGATCACCACGGCGAGCGCGCCCTGCCAGGGGTCCAGACCAAGGCCGACGACGAAAACCCCGTACGCCACGGTGAAAAAGCTGAAGTTGGCCGCGGTCCATGGCCAGAACAGGCTGCGCGGTCTGCCGTGCCGCTCGTCCTCGCCGACCCAGTCGATCCCCTTCTGCTCGATCTGCCAGCCGGAACGCTCGACCACTGACGCCCCTCCCGCCCGCCGGAAGAACCGTGTCTCCCGAAAGAGTCGACAAGTCACCCCTGCAAACCGCAGCCTGCGCGGTCAATCGTGGCAGTAACAGGCGTGTCCGCGCCAGAACTGCAGCATGCCCAGGGGTCTTGCTGGTGAGGGGGCCTGGCGCGGGCACACGCGGCGGTGACTCAGCCGCGGATCCAGGAGGTCGCCAGGGCGTACGGGTCCATCGTGGACGCCGTCCCCTCGGCGATTCGTTGTACAGCGAACTTCAACAGGTGGCTGGCGTGGTCGGCACTGATCCCAGATTCAGCGGCCAGGCGCTCGAACTCGCCCTCCGCCCGCCAGGCACGCTCGACCTGCACGGCGACGAGATCGTGCAAGTAGTCCATCTCCCCTCAGACTCCTTGTCGGTGTGGGTAGCTGGTACTGGGACGCGCGGCGAACCTAAGGCTTACGCGACCCCGGCGTGACCTGCGCCATGCTCCATTCGCGTAACGTTTGCGCGGTGACCTCTTCGGCTCGTGATGTGCTGCAGCAGACCCAGACCGAACTGACACCGCAGCCGGGAGCTAACCGGCTGCTGCCATTGCTAGCAGATGGCAGCGCTTCTGTGTCCATTATCGGCGCATTGGCGGCGGAAGAACGCCGCATCATCGGCAGCGACTGGCGGGCGTTCCTCACACTGGCCGCCCGGGCACAGGAACCGGCGGCCCGGAATTTCTTCAGCACGCTGGCCGGCGGCGAGGGGATCTCGCTCGACCTGGTGCAGCCGTTGATCGACGCCAGCGGGTTCGACGAAGGCAAGTACACGCCACAGGCCGGATGCCAGGCGTATGCGGCGTATGTCGCGTCGCTGGCGTTGAACGCCGAACCGGTGGACGCCTTGCTCGCCCTGTTCGCGAACTTCGCGGCGTTCGGTGAGTACTGCGCGGAGATCTCGCGGTCGCTGAAGTCGGTGTACCAGTTCGAGGAAACCCGGTTCTTCGACTTCTTCGCCACCCCGGTGCCGGAGCTGGAACAGGTCGCTCTGAACGCGATCCAGGCGGCGCTGGACACCGGCTGGCAGCCCACCGAAGCCCGCCGCCACGGCCACCTGCTGCTGGACTACGAGCTGATGTTCTGGAACACCCTGGCCGACACTAAGTTCTGACCGCCGTGTCTCACGTTCGTCCGGCCCGAAATCGCCGTCGAATGTGCGACACATCCCGGGCCAACGTGAGACACACCCCGGACGAACGTGAGACACGCTGTTAGGGGTGCAGGCTTCGCAGCATGATCGCGGCTAGCCGGCCCGGTTCGCCGCCGGCCTGACGTTCGGCGATGACGATGCCCAGGACCACGGCTTTCAGCTCGTCCCCGGTCAGGTCCGCGCGCACCGCGCCGGCCTGCTGGGCCCGCTCCAGGAGCACGTCCTGGGCCCGGCGGAGATCCTCTTTCGCGCCGGTGGACAGGCCGGCGACGTCCCGGCCCAGCTCGGTGGCCAGGATCTCGCTGAGCGCCCGGTTGAGCACCACCTTGCGGATCATCGTGGTGAAGAACTCGAAGAACGCCCGGCCGGGGTCCTCGGCCCCGGCCAGCGCGGCCGCCTCGGCGGCCAGGCGCTCCACCCGGTCGATGATGATCGCCTCGAACAGCGCCTCCTTGGTCGGGAAGTGCCGGTACAGCGTGCCGACCCCCAGACCCGCGCGTTTGGCGATCTCCTCGACCGGCACGTCGATGCCGTCCCGCTCGAAGACCTCGGTCGCCACCTCCAGAACGCGTGCGCGGTTGCGTCGTGCGTCGGCGCGCAACGGTCGTTCGGTCATCGGCGGCTCCGATCCGGAGGTCTTCCTCCGATTCTATGGGCGCATCGCGTCCCACCGGGCGTACTGGTCTTTCTTCCCGGGATCCGGATCGCGGCGGCCGGTGAGCCAATAGTCGAACCAGTCCAGGTTCTGGGTCATCGCGACGGCCCGGTTGCCGGGCGTTTGAAACACATGCGCTTCGCCGGGAAAGATCGTCAGTTCGGCGGGAACGTTCCGGGCCCGGATATATGCACGCAGCTCCATATTCGCGATGCTCGTGTTCTCCGCGCCCTGCATGAGCAGCGGCGCGATGATGTGATCGGCCCGAAGGTCGGCCGCGTACGCACGCCACTTCGCCACGGCGGCCGGGTCGACCGGCGAACCGCCGAAGATCTCTTCGGCCTGTTCGGCGGCATACGGATTCTGCGCACCCAACAGCCAGTAGGCGACGGTCCCATTACCGCCCTCGCCGGACGAGGCCGCCTTGAACACGGTCGAATGCGAGATCGCGAGCTGCGTGACCTCCGCGCCCCGGCTGTACCCGGCGATGCCGACCTTCGCCGGGTCGACCGTGCCATCGTCCACACTGGACTTCACCGCGGCCTCCATCATGTGGCCGTGTACGTCCGTCCACTGCGCCGTGACCGGAGCCTGGACCGGCGGGACGTCCCGGTTGGGGTTGAACACCTCCTGGATGTCCGAGCCGTCCACCCGCACAACTCGCGGCGGGGTCGTGGCGTTCTCGCTGACGGCGGCGGCCTTGTCACCCGCGAAGGACCAGGCGGTGAGGGTGTCCGTCGTGGTCAGGATGGGCGGCTGGGGCCGGCCGGTCGGTGGCGTGGTCAGGACTTGACCGGAGCGGGCGTCGATCACCGTGGTCTTGCGACTGAAGTCGAGCTCCAGCCGGGAGTCGTCCGGTGACCAGGTCACACCCGGGCCCGCGCCGCCCTGGGCGCCGAGGTCCAGGTCGAAGAGGTGCTTCAAACCGTTCTGGTACACCCAGATCCCGGCTTTCGCGGTGCCGTACTGGCCTGAGGTGATGGACTGCACGCCCATGGCCTTCTCGTCGTAGACCAAAGTGGACGGTGTGACCAGCTGAGGCACGACGAACGCCACCTTGCGGCCGTCATGCGACCACTGATGCCGCAACACTTTGGCGTCGTGCAAGGGCGTGGTGGCCGTGCGGAAAGCGAGCCGCTGCCCGCCGATCTCGACCGCGGCCCCGGGACCGGCGAACAGCTTCCGGGGCCGCCCACCGGAGACGGGCACGGACCAGACCTCGTCGGCGCCGTCGAGCGCGGCCAGGAAGGTGATCTGGTCGCCGGACCACTGCGGGTCGGTGATCCGGTCCAGGGTCAGCAGGGTTCTGGTGTCGACCATCAGCCGGTAGGTGACCTTGTTGGCGGCCACCGAGGGTTCGGTGACGACGAACGCGACATGCTTGCCGTCCGGTGAGATCCGCGTCTCCGGGATCTGGCGCACCTGGACGACGTCCTGGACCTGAATGGGCTTCGCCGGTACCGGCGCGAGGGCCGCCACCAGCGCGAGCAGGATCGTCTTCATGCCGGTGACGCTAGGAAAGCGCTGCCTCGGCACGCGTCGATCTCAGGGATATCCCGGGATCGACCGGGGTTTATCCCGGAAGCCAACCTGAGTCGACGGCCCTACGGTGGTGCCATGTCCAGGGACATCGCGCTGGTAGGCGGACTGGCCACGGCGTTGCTGATGCTGAACAGCCTGAGCTGGGCGGCCGCCGGGGCGGCGGTCGGGGGGTGTGTCGCGTTGATCTGGTTGCGGCGGTATCCGGTGGTGGTGTTCGCGCTGGTGGCGCCGGTGTTCGTGGCGTCCATCCTGTGGCATTGGAACACCGGGTTCAGCCTGTTGTGCGTCGCTTGGGTCGCGTTGTACGGCGTGGCCGCGTATGCCCCACGGCGACAGGCTTTGGCCGTCGGGATCACGGTTCTTGTGATGGCTGCTGGGGTTCTGGTCGCGATGGAGCCGGTCACCGAGGAGCGTTCGCGGGGCGGGATCGGGCTCGCGATCGTGCTGGTGCTCGGATACGTTGCCTCGGCGTGGTTTCTCGGCCGCTACCAGAGCACCCGGCGCGACGAGGCGACCGCGATCGCCGCTCAGGCCGTGGCCGAGGAACGAGCCCGGATCGCGCGCGAACTGCATGACATGTTGGCGCACACCATGAGCGGCATGGTCGTACTCGCCGGTGGCGGTCGCCGGGTCGCGCAGACCAACCCCGCGGCGGCCGTCGAGGTGCTGGCTCGGATCGAAGAGGTCGGCCGCCAGGGCATGACCGAGACGCGCGCGTTGCTGAAGTCCATCCGTGAGGCGCCGACTCTGGACGATCTGTCCACTTTGGTCGACGATGTGCGCTCGAACGGCCTGGCCGTGCAGGTTTCCACCGAGGGCAAGCCGCAGTTGGTGCCGGTCAAAGTGGGCAACGCGGCGTACCGGATCGTGCAGGAGTCGTTGACGAACGTCGTGCGGCACGCGGGAAGCGCGACCGCACATGTGGGCGTCCGCTATCGGCCGGATGCGTTGGAGGTCGAGGTGCTGGACGACGGGTCGGGCACGCCCGCCCTGCCCGGCTATGGGGTGACGGGGATGCGCGAGCGGGCCGTCCTGGCGGGTGGTTCGCTGGTCGCCGGGCCGCGGCCGGAGGGCGGCTGGTCGGTCCGGGCGGTGTTCCCGTCATGATCTCGGTACTCATCTGCGACGACGCCCCGATCGTCCGGGCCGGGTTGCGCATGGTCGTCGAGACCGAGCCGGACATGACCGTGGTGGGCGAGGCTTCGGACGGTTCGGAGGCGATCGTCCTCGCGCCCCAGGCGGATGTGGTCCTGCTCGACATTCAGATGCCGGGCGTGGACGGGATCGAGGCGGCCCGGCGGATCGATCGGCCGGTGCTGATCCTGACCACGTTCGACCACGACGAGAACCTGCATGCCGCGCTCCGGGCCGGCGCCAAGGGGTTCCTGGTCAAGGACGCGCCACCGGAGCGGGTCGTGGAGGCGATCCGGGACATGGCCTCGGGTCAGGCGGTCCTGTCGCCGTCGATCACCCGGCGGCTGCTGGACACCATCGGCATCCCGTCCGGTTCACTGCCGGAACTGTCCGAACAGGACACTGCGTTGCTGCGGCTGGTGGCGCGGGGCCGCACCAACACCGAGATCGCCTCGGACCTCCGGCTCACCCACTCGACGGTGAAAACCTATGTCTCGCGCCTGTTCACCAAGATCGGCGCGCGGGATCGGGCGCAGGCGGTGTACCTGGCCTACGAGAGCGGTGTGGCGCGGCCGGGCAGCTGAGCCTCGTACATGGTGATGAACTGTTCCATCGCCGCGTCCACCCCGGCGCGGTCGCCGGTGGCCAGCAGGTCGAGCAGCAGGCCCCGGCTCGCCGCGAGCCCCAGCCGGGCGAGGTTGCGCGCCTGCTCCTCCGGAAATCCTTGTGCGGTCATGAGTTCGGTCAGCGGCCGGACCCAGGAGTGGATCACGTCGTCCAGCAGGTGGGTCGTCCCCGGACGTCCTTGCAGGGCCTGGCCGTAGACCTCGAAGAACAGCCGTTCGTTCGGCCAGAGCGAGGGGTTCGCGATCCGCTGCCAGAACCGGCGCGCAGCATCGCCGGGCGACTCGTCTGCTACCACCGCTAGATCGGCTAGCACTGCTAGCTGACGCGCCTCGACGGTCTTGATGATCTCGACGAGCAGGCCTTCCTTGGAGCCGAAGTGGTAGATCAGCATCCGATGGCTCGTGCCGAGCGCGGCCGCCAACTGGCGCAGGCTCTTCTCGCCGATGCCCTGGTCGGCCACGTAGTCCACAGCCGCTTCGAGCAGCCGTTGTTTCTCGCTCACTGAACCACATGGTACATGTACCATCTGGTACACGAAGGAGGCAGGGATGCAGAAGATCGACGCACGCGGCCACTCCACCGCCGACCCGGCGACCATCTACGCGTTGCTCAGGGACGGGTCCACCTGGCCGACCTGGGGGCCGCTGGACAAGTTCGTCCTGGAGAAGGCCGGCACACCCGAACCGGAGAGTGTCGGTGCGATCCGCAACTTCCACACCGGCAAGTACAAGATGCGCGAGCGGGTCGCCGAGCTGGTGCCGGACAAGCGGTTCAGCTACGAGCTGCTCAGCGGCCTGGCGCTGCGGGACTACCGGGCCAACATCGACCTGACCCCGGTCGACGGTGGCACGGACATCCGCTGGCACACCACGTTCCGCGCGAAGGTGCCCGGGATGGGCTGGCTGTACCGGCGGGCGCTGCAGAAGATCACCGAGAACATGGTCGACCACCTGGTCTCGTACACCAGCAAGAACTGATTCGGACTACAGTCCTGTTCGTGGCTGATGAACTGCTGAACATCGGGAGCTCGCCTCCCCGGGAACGCGCGGACGCGGCGCGCAACCGCGGCAAGATCCTGGACGCGGCCGCGCGCCTGTTCGCCGAGAACGGCGTGGCGAACGTGTCGATGGACCAGGTCGCGGCGGCGGCCGGGGTCGGCAAGGGCACGCTGTTCCGGCGGTTCGGCGACAAGTCCGGCCTGGCCGCGGCCCTGCTCGGGGACCGCGAGTCGGTGCTGCAGCAGGGCATGCTGTCCGGCCCGCCGCCGCTCGGCCCGGGCGCCCCGCCCGGCGAGCGGCTGATCGCGTTCGTGTCGGCGTACGCGGCTTTTCTCGAGGAGAGCCTGGACCTGGTCCGGTTGTCCGAGACCGCGAGCCCGGGCGCGCGCTACCGGATCGGCGCGTACCAGCTGTGGCACCGGCATGTGACCGTGCTGCTCGCGAAGGCCCGGCCGGACCTGGACGCCGACTATCTGGCGCACGCGATCCTCGCCACACTCGGCGCGGATCTGCGCAGCTCACTGGACTATTCCGCGGCTCGCGCGACGGACGGCGCGGTGTCGCTCGCCCGGCTGGTGCTGAGCGGCATGACAACCGGACCGTAGTCCGCTAACCTTCAAACGGACCGCAGTCCGATTTGAAGGAGAGTCATGGCCAGGGTTCTGCACGTGTCCGCCTCGCCGCGCGCTGAGGCGTCCGAGTCACTCGCGATCGCCCGCACGTTCCTCGACGTCTACCGGGAGACGCATCCGGCGGACACCGTCGAGGAGTTCGACCTGTGGGACGGCACGCTGCCCGCGTTCGGGCCGTCCGCGGTCGCCGCCAAGATGGCCGTCTTCGCAGGTCAGGAGCCTGCCGGTGACGGCTGGTACGCGGCGGTGCGGACGTTCGAGCGGATCGCCTCGTTCGACAAGTACCTGTTCAGCGTGCCGATGTGGAACTCGGGCGTGCCGTACGTGCTCAAGCAGCTGATCGACGTGATCAGCCAGCCGGGCATGGTGTTCTCGTTCTCGCCCGAGCACGGCTACACGGGACTTTTGCAGGGCCGCAAAGCCGCGGTGGTCTACACCAGCGCGGTCTACGGGCCCGGTTTACCGCCCTCGTTCGGCGCCGACTTCCAGCAGCCGTACTTCGAGAACTGGCTGCGATGGGCCGGGATCTCGGACATCGTCAGCGTCGCGTTCCGGCCGGACCTGGTGACCACGACGGCGGACGCGGACCGCAAGCTGGCGCACGAGCGTGCCCGGGAGCTCGCACAGGCGTTTTGATGTGGCAGGCACCACGCAACCGTCAAGACAGCGCTAACAACACCGGATTGGTCGTCAATCCCGTGTCCTCATTGGGCACTCGGTCCCGGATTTCGCGCTGTGGTGGGACCAGGACCACCACAGGAGGACACGGTGACGCTCGCCGACGTGCTGCCGACCATGGGCAGATGCCTGCATACCAAGCTGGAGCCGGACATCTGGCCGCAGGGGACCACCCTCGGCCCGGACGGCCTGGCCTTCGCGGGCGTCCCGGCCGCTTCCCTCGCGGCCCGGTTCGGTACTCCGGCCTACGTTCTGGCTGAGGACGCGTTCCGGGCGCGGTGCCGGGCCTACCGAGCCGCCCTGCCCGAGATGGAAGTCGCTTACGCGGGGAAGTCCCTGCTGTGCCGTGCCGTTCTGCGCTGGGTCATGGAGGAGGGCCTGTCGCTGGACGTGTGCTCGGCGGGTGAGCTGGCGGTCGCGCGCGCCGTCGGCTTCCCGGCAGCCCGGATCCTCATGCACGGCAACGTCAAGACGCCCGAGGACCTCAAGGCGGCGTTGGCGTACAACGTCGACCGGATCGTAGTCGACTCGCTGGACGAGATCGCCGAATTGGGCGCATTGGCGCGGTACCCGCAGCGGGTGCTGATCCGGGTGACTCCAGGCGTGGATGCCCATACGCACAAGGCGATCACCACCGGGGTGGACTCCCAGAAGTTCGGTTTTCCGTTGTCCTCGGCCATGGACGCGATCGCGGCCGTGTTGGCTCAGCCGAGTTTGCGACTGGCCGGGGTGCACTGTCACATCGGGTCGCAAGTGTCCACCGTGGCCGCTTACGAGGAGGCCGCCCGGCGGATGGTCTCGTTCCTGGGTGCGGTCCGGGATCGCTTCGGTGTGGTGTTGCGGGAGTTGGACCTCGGTGGCGGGTATGCCGTGCCGTATCTGCCAGGGGAGCCCGGGTTTGATCTCATTGGGTATGCGCAGCGGGTCCGGGTTGCCGTCAACTACACGGCTTCTCAGCTGGGCCTCCCTGTGCCGCGGTTGACGGTTGAGCCTGGCCGGTCGATCGCCGGTCCGGCCGGGGTCACGCTTTATCGTGTCGCCGCGGTGAAGGGGTCGTTCGTCGCCGTGGATGGTGGGATGAGTGACAACATGCGGGTAGCTCTTTACGGGGCCAAGTATTGCGTGCGGCTGGCGGGGCGGTCTTCGTGTGCTCCACTTCGGACAGTGACGGTTGTTGGGAGGCATTGCGAAGCGGGCGATGTGATCGCTTCTGATGTTCCGCTTCCCGCTGATGCACATGCGGGGGACTTGCTCGCGGTACCGGTGACCGGGGCATACCATCATTCGTTGGCGTCGAACTACAACCAGGTGTGCCGGCCGCCCATTGTCGGTGTGCGGGACGGGATCGCGCGTCCGCTGGTGCGCCGGGAGACCGAGGAGGACCTGGCGGCGCGGGACGTCGGCTAGGTGTAGATCCGGGCGAGGTCCTGGACGGCCTGCGCGAACATCTTCCGGAGTTCCGGCGGTTCAAGGACTTCCGCGTCCGCGCCGAGCTGCAGGATCGCGTGCAGGGCGTGCATGTTGGTCTCGATCGGGAGGGTGACCGTGGTCCAGCCGTCGTCGTCCGGGTGGTGATCGGTGTCCTGCAGGGCCCTGCCGACCACCGGGCCGAGCAGGAAGGCGAGTTTCAGGCCACGTTCGGTGAGGCGGACCTTGGCTTCGCCTTTCCAGAGCGTGGTCTGG
>CBIMJO010000122.1:0-12213 GCA_966244135.1 uncultured Actinocrispum sp.
GTTCTGGGTGGCCTGCGCCGTCACGACGATCGCCCTCGTCGTGGTGACCCGCGCCGCGTTGCGAGAGAAGCAGTACGCCGCGGTCATGGCGGCAACGGGCCTCTTGTACCTCGCGATCTTGACCGCGTTCGGGATGCCTGCCTCAGAGTCGTCGGACACCATCGAGCACCGCCTGCAGTAGGGACAAGTCCGGGACCTTCACGTCTCGAGCCGGGGTACGCGCGACGATCTCGCCACGTTCGATCAAGTCAGACAACAGTACTTTCACCACGACGATGGGCACGTCCATATGCGCCGAAAGCTCAGCGACCGACATGGGTTGGTGGCACAGCTCGAGGATCCGCACGTAGTCGGCGTCCATGCCGACCGCGTCGACCTCGTCCTTGACGGTGACCACGAGCGTGATCATGTCAAGATCGCGGTTCGCCGGTACCGTCCGGCCCTGCGTCAGAGCGTAGGGACGGACCAGCGGGCCGGCCTCCTCATCCACCCAGTTGTCGCGCCGGGCCGTCATGGCGCCGGGACGCCGGCCGTATCGACCCTCGGCGGGGCGTTGAGCACCGACCCGACCTGTTTGACGAGCATGTTCATCTCGTAGGCGATCAGGCCGACGTCCGAGTCCTCCTCGCCCAGCACGGCCAGGCAGGTGCCCTGGCCGGCGGCGGTGACGAACAGGAACGCGTGCTCCATCTCCACGATCGTCTGGCGCACCCGGCCACCGCCGAACTGCCGCCCGGTGCCCCGGGCCAGGCTCTGGAACGCCGACGCCACCGCGGAAAGGTGCTCGGCGTCCTCTTTGGACAGAGCGCCGGATCTGCCGACCAGCAGGCCGTCGGCGGACAGCACGACCGCGTGCCGGGCACCCACGACCCGGCCCACCAGGTCGTCGAGCAACCAGTCGAGGTCGGCTCTGGTGGTGGCCTTCTTCATCGAATCTCCCCTACTCGTCGCCGCCAGTGTCACCGTCGCGGGCACGTCTGGATTCCCGGTGGAACGCCGACATGATCGAACGGATCTCCTCTGGCGATCGGCCATGTCCCGGATCGGCGTCGGCCTGCTCCGGGGTGAAAGCGGCGGCATCCCGCAACTGCGGGGCGAGACTGGCCTGCCGGCGGCGGCGCGGCAGGGCTGGGCGGGGCTGAAGGTCCATCGAGTGCTCCCCCGCCCTCGGCGGGGCGATCTCCGGCCGGGACTGGGGTGGCTCCGGGGCCTCCTCGCGCGGCCACTCGGGCGCCGCCGGGGGCCGTTCCTCGACCTTGAGGCTGGTGGTGGTCTCGGCCTGTGGCGCCAGCGTCACCCGGAACGGCAGCACGTCGTCGATGTACTCCGGCGCCGGGCCGCGGACCGGGTCGAGCACGGCCGTGGTCTCGGAGCTCTCGGCGTCGTCGTCGACCAGCAGGGTGGCCGGGATGAGCACGATCGCCCGCGTGCCGCCGTAGGACGACGAGCGCAGCTCGACCCGGATGCCGTGCCGGGCGGCCAGCCGGGCCACCACGAACAGGCCCAGCCGCGGGTCGCCCTTGAGCGCCATGGTGTCGAAGTCGGGCGGGTCGGCCAGCACCGCGTTGTGCCGGTCGCGGTCGGCGGCCGACATGCCCAGCCCGTTGTCCTCGACCTCGATCACCACGCCCTTGGCCGCGGGCTCGCCGTACAGCCGGACCTGCGACTGCGGCGGGGAGAACGAGGTGGCGTTGTCCAGCAGCTCGGCCAGCAGGTGCATCACGTCGGCGACCGCGGAGCCCATCACCATCGCGCGCGGCACGCCCTGCAGACGGACCCGCTTGTACTGCGTGGTCTCGGCGATCGCGCCACGCAGGATGTCGGCCAGCAGGATGGGCTTGCGCCAGGCGCGGCCGGGCTGCTGGCCGCCGAGGATGATCAGGTTCTCGGCGTTGCGCCGGGCCCGGGTGGCCAGGTGGTCCAGGCCGAACAGGGCCTCCAGCTGCTTGGGGTCCTCCTCCTCGCGCTCCAGCTTGTCCAGGATCTTCAGCTGGCGGTGCACCAGCGCCTGGCTGCGGTGCGCGATGCCGAGGAACACGTTGCGGATCCCGGCGCGGGCCTGCGACTCCTGCACGGCGGCCTCGACCGCGGTGGTGTGCGCGGCATTGAACGCGCGGGCCACCTGGCCGATCTCGTCGCGGCCGAAGTCCAGCTCGGGCAGCTCGGTGGACACGTCGACCTGCTCGCCGGCCCGCAGCCGCCGCACGATCGGCGGCAGCTTCTCCACGGCCAGGTCCAGGGTCTCGTAGCGCAGCCTGGTCAGCCGCCGCGAGGTGGTGCGCATGATCCGCAGCGCGATCACGATCGTCAGGATGGCCACCAGCAGCGCCAGCACGCTGCCGAGGATCGCCTCGGTCAGCCCGCTGCCGGACTTGTCCGACGCCAGCCGGCTGGACTCGGCGAACTGGCGCACGCCCAGCTGTTCCAGACTGGTATAGACCTTTCCGGTGACATCTCGCCAGTCCTGCTCACTCACCGGAGGCGAGGCGAGCTGCCCGTCGGTGCGCTTGGTGCCGCTCACCACGGTCCACGGACCGGTGTTGATCAGCTTCTCCTCGGCCGCGCTCAGCCGTTTCCAGTCGTCACTCGCCAGTAACTCCCGGTAACGGGTCTTCACATCAGTCGAGGCGTTTTGTGTGGACATTTCCAACTGCTGGCGATAGGCCCCGGAGACCCGTGCGAATTCGGCGTGGTCCGCGGAATTCAGCGAACCGGTGTTAATCGCTCCGGAGACCAGCGTGGACGACCTTGACATCAGCTCCGCGGCGTGGAACAGCGAGTTCACCTCGACCCCGCTGAACGCGGTCTGCTGATCGGGTACCGCATGTGCCATCGAGTCGAAAACAGCGATGCTGGCGTCGGTGAGAGTGTTGTAGAAACCGTACAATTCGGGCCGGCTGATCGACTTGGCGTCGACCTGCCTGCGGATCGCGGGCAGCCGGTCGAGGGTGCGGTTGAACTCGGCGTACTTGTCCTGGACGGCCTGCGGTGAGCGGGCCAGCACCGGCTCCACCAGCTCACGGACGCCCTTGACGGCCTGGTCGGTGCGCACCCGCCGGTCGGTCAGCTCGCCGGAGCCGGAGCCCAGTTGTAACAGGCTTTGTGCGCGCTCCTGTTGAACGGACGACAACGCCTCGGTGGCCCGCGGCATGGTCTTCTGCATGGCGTCGGTCACGGCTCGCAGATAGATCGCGTCGTACAGCCGGGGGACGCTCACCAGCGCCCACATCGCCACCAGCGCGACGGCGGAAAACACGACGACAACGGTGAGTCTCGTCCGGATCGAGCCGTGGCTCTGGCGCCGGTCACCCAGAATTCTCACGATGCTCCACCGGTGTCGGATACTCCCGAAACAAAACGCGACGCCCGCAGAAGATCGTCAGCCCCGATCCCCTTTTGTGAGTCACTGAAGAAACGACTACATCGGGGCCGCACTGTAGCACAGGCGGTTAGTCACCCACTAGGCCAGTCGGCGGACTGATCTCGTCCGATCGCGATGACAGGTAAGCGCCGATCGCAGTCGCCGCAACGGTCGCTGAGTCGATGACGGCGGGCACTCCGACGCCGCGCAAACTCGCCCCCGCAACCGCGAGACCAGGCATTTTCGCAATGGCTTTGGCAATTGCCACTACGGCGGCAGTGTGTGCGGTGCCGTACTGGGGTAGCCCACCACCCCAACGCGTCACGATTCGCTCAATTGGAGTAACGGTGACTCCGGTGAGTTCTGCCAGGTCACGGCGTACGGCGGCGGTCAGCTCGTCGTCGTCCCGCTGCAGCGTCTCTGCCTCGCCATATCGGCCCACAGAAGCCCGCAGCTGCACGGGTTCGCCGTCGGCGCGTCCCCACTTGTTGCTGGTGAACGTGAACGCCTTGGCGGTGAACGGGGTGCCGTCCGCGTGCCGCTCGCCGACCGCCAGCAGGACGCCGGTGGACTCAGGCAGCACGGCCTCCGGCGGGAGGGCCATGCTCACGACAGCCATCGAAGCCACGTCGATCCGCTCGTAGGCCGCGGCGGCCTCTGGCACCTCGGTGGCGAGAAGTCGCCGCGCTGCCGGAGCCGGGACCGCGAGCACGACCGCGTCCGCCGTCACGAACTCCGGGTCGGCGGCGCTGCCGATCTCCAGCCGCCAGCCGTTCCCGGTCCGGCTGAGCCCGCGCACGGGCAGGCCGAGGCGGATCTTCGCGCCGGACTTGCGGGCCAGTTCGCCGATCAGCACGCTCATGCCGCCGTCGATGGCGCCGAACACCGGCGGCCGTGGCCCGTCCACGGGTGGCCCCAGAACGCGGCCGACCATGTCCGTGAGGGACGTGTCCGCGCCCGCCAGCGCCGGCATGGTCGCCCGGAGGCCCAGGAGGTCCGCACGGCCCGCGTAAACGCCGCCCAGCAACGGTTCCACGAGCCGGTCGACGAGTTCGCGGCCGAACCGCTCGGCGAGGACCTTGCCCACTGAGACGTCCGGTGCCTCCGGGTCCTGGGCCAGCTCCAGCGGCGGCAGGTCACGCTCGTGCGCGACCCGCCGCACACCATCGGCCGAGAGGACGTTCGTGACCTCGTCCGGGCCGGCCGGGATGCCCAGGAAGGTCCGGCGGGGCAAGGAGACCGTGCGCCCGGCGGCGTGGATCGTGGCCGCGGCCAGCACCGGGTGCACCAAGCGGTCGGTGAGGCCGAGTTCGTCGATCAGGCGCAGGGCCGTGGGGTTGCGGGTGACGAACGCTTCCGCGCCAACGTCGATCGACCGGCCGCCGAGGTCGCGGGTGCGGAGTTTGCCGCCGAGTTCCCTGGCGGACTCGATGATCGTGACGTCGTGGTCGCGCAGCCGGTACGCGGCGGCGAGACCGGCGATCCCGCCGCCGATGACGACGACCTTGCCCTTACGCATCAGCGCAGGCTGTGGATCAGCTCGACGGTCCTGGTCAGCACGGTCGGGTCGGTGTCCGGCATGACACCGTGGCCGAGGTTGAACACGTGGCCCGCGGCGGCCTTGCCCTCCTGGTGGATCCGCCGCACCTCGCGCTCGACCACGTCCCAGCCGGCGAACAGGATCGCCGGGTCGAGGTTGCCCTGCACGACCGGCTTCGGGGCGTCCGGCGCGGCCGCTTCGAGCCTGCGCACGGCCTCGTCCAGCGGCAGCCGCCAGTCCACGCCGACGACGTCTGCCCCGGCCTCGCGCATCGCGGGCAGCAGCTCGGCGGTGCCGACCCCGAAGTGGATCCGCGGGATGCCGGCGTAGGCCAGCCCGGCGAGAACGCGCTGGGAGTGCGGGAAGACGAACTCGCGATAGTCCTTTTCGGACAGTGCACCGGCCCACGAGTCGAACAGCTGGACCGCGTCCACTCCCGCGCCGATCTGCACCTGCAGGAAGGTGAGCGTGTAGTCGGCGATCTTGGCGAGCAGCGCGTGCCACAGCTCGGGCCGGCCGTGCATCAGCGCCTTGGTCCGTTCGTGGTGCCGGCTGGGGCCGCCCTCGATCAGGTAGGACGCCAAGGTGAACGGCGCTCCGGCGAACCCGATCAGCGGGATGTCGCCGAGCTCCCGGATCAGGATCCCGACGCCCTGCGCCACCGCGTCGAGCTGGTCCGGCTGCAGTTCGGGCAGGGCGTTGAGCGTGGCCTCGTCCTTGACCGGTTGCGCCACAACGGGTCCGGTTCCCGGCACGATGTCCAGGTCGATCCCAGCGGCCTTGAGCGGGACCACGATGTCGCTGAACAGGATGGCCGCGTCGACGCCGTGCCGGCGGATCGGCTGCAGCGTGACCTCGGCGACCATGTCCGGCGTGAAGCAGGCCTGGAGCATCGGCACACCCTCACGGAGGGCGCGGTACTCGGGCAGCGACCGGCCGGCCTGACGCATGAACCAGACCGGGGTCCGCGCCGGTCGTCCGCCACGCGCGGCGGTCAGCAGGGGAGCTTCGGCGAGGTCCCGGCGGACCGGCGATGTCGTGGTCATGGTGACCCCATGATTCCACGACGTGGCCTGGCCCGTTCGGCTGACACCATGATCATTCCGCCCACCCTGCGTATGCGCCGGATCCGAACCCCCTCGGCGCGCCGTCCCGGCTCACCGACTCGGGTGGTCCTACAGTTACCAGTCGTGACCAGAACGCCCGAAGCTCCGGAGGTCTTTCGCCAGGCCGTCGCGGCGCTGCGGTCGCTGCGGCCGCGGCCCGAAGTGGTGCTGGAAGAGGTGCGGCCACCCCAGCGGCTGGCGCCCTGGGCATTCGCGATCACCGCGGAGGTGAACGGACCCGCGGAAGTCCTGGCCACGGGCCGCCTGGTGCTGCTGCACGACCCGGAAGGCCAGGAAGCCTGGGACGGGGACCTCAGAGTGGTCGCCTACGTCCGCGCGGAGCTGGACGCCGAGCTGGCGGCCGACCCCCTCCTGCCCGCCGTGGGCTGGTCCTGGCTGACCGACGCCCTGGAAGCCTCCGGCGCGGACTTCAGCGCCCTGGGCGGAACGGTCACGGAGACCTCAAGCGCCCGCTTCGGGGACATAGCCGGCCCGGCGAGAACGGACGACCTCGAACTGCGCGCCTCCTGGACGCCCCGCTCCGCGAGCCTGGGCCCCCACGGCGAAGCCTTCTGCGACCTCCTGGCCAGCGTCGTAGGCCTCCCACCCGTAGGGGTGACCCTCTTCCGCGCCTAACCCAAGCACCCACCAAACCCCCACACCCGGCCCACACCAGCTCCCCGCCATGCCGCGGCCCCACTCGCCGACGTCACCCTCGTCCGCACCGGCCCCATCCCCATCTCTCCACCCAGCCCACACCGGGCTCCCACCCACGTCGATCCGCAAACCGCCCTAAGCACCCCCGGAATCCCAAGCTAGGGGTGTGCGCCGACGGAAAACCGGCGCCGAGCGGAGGTTGTCCACAGGCGCCGGTTTCCGGGTCGGGTCCAGGTGCTACTCGGTGGCGACGTCCTCCGCGGCCCGCAGGACCCGCAACGCGTTGCGGCCGGCCAGTTTGGCGCAGTCGTTCTCGCTCCACCCGCGGTCGAGCAGCTCGCCGATCAGCACCGGGTACTTCGAGACGTCCTCCAGCCCGATCGGCAACGTGCCCACGCCGTCGTAGTCGCCGCCGAGTCCGATGTGGTCGATGCCGGCGACCTCGCGCGCGTGCTCGATGTGCGCCACGACTTCGTCGAGGGTCGCGTCGGGCTGCTTGGGACCATCCCATGAGTCGATGAACTTGCCGCGCACATCGAGGTCCCGGTGGTCCAGTCCGGCGTCCTCCATGGCCGTCTGGACGCCCTGGTCCCACTCGGCCAATGCGGGCGATACAAATCGCGGGACGAATGTGATCATGCACACTCCCCCGTTGTCAGCGAGCCGCGCGAGCACATCGTCCGGAACGTTGCGCGGATGGTCATTGACAGCCCGGCACGAGGAGTGGGTGAAGACCACTGGCGCGGAGGACACGTCGAGGGCATCCCGCATCGTCGACGGAGCGACATGCGAAAGGTCCACCAACATGCCAATACGGTTCATTGTTCGGACGACTTGCCGCCCGAAGTCGGTCAGCCCGTTGTGCACGGGTGTGTCCGTGGCGGAGTCCGCCCATGAGGTGTTGAGGTTGTGTGTGAGGGTCATGTAGCGGACGCCGAGGTGCCGTAGCGCCCTCAGCACGCCGAGTGACTCGCCGATGCAGTGCCCGCCCTCGGCACCGAGCATCGAAGCGATCTTCCCTGCTTGGAAGGCCGCCTCGGCCTCATCGGCGGTACTCGCGAGTAGCAAATCCTCGGGGTACCGTGCCGCTAGCCGGTGGACGAGTTCGATCTGCTCGAGCACCGCGGTGACCGCCGAATGACCCTCGAACTGACACGGCACGTACACCGACCAGAACTGAAGCCCTACTCCACCCTGACGAAGCCGTGGGATGTCTGTATGCAACCTCGGTTGCGCAGTTTTCAGGTCGGTGGCCGCCACGGCGGCGTCCGGATCGGGGCCCGCGATCAGTCGCAGCGCCCACGGAAGGTCGTTGTGGCCGTCAGCCAATTGGACGGCTTCGAGCAGAGCGACAGCACGGTCGTAGCCTGCGGCATCCATACCCATGACCCCATTCAATCGTCTTGACGGCGGCTGTCGTTACGTCACCTTTTGCGGAGTCATCCGATCGTGTGACACGAAGCCCAGAAAGTCACAACCCGATCGGATACATACCCGATTGATCGTCCCGTTGACCCGCTTGGGCGGCTAGGCTCCCGGTGTCGACACCACTTTCGGTCCATCAGCGGCGCGGCTGATTGGCGGAAAGTCCCGGTGCCGGTCGGGGGGCACGACCGACTCCAGGGAGGTAGTGACGTGGCTGCCGTCGGCTTAGGTCAGGCCGTTCGAACCACGCCAGCCGGCGCGTTGCCGGCGAACATGGTCCCGCACCCGCGGGAAGAGTTGTTCTCGGTGTTGGTGGTCGATGACCATCCGTTGTTGAGGGAGGCGATAGCTGCCCGGTTGACCCAGATGGGCGCGGGCACGGTGCACGAGGCCGCTTCGGTGGCCGAGGCGAGGGCGCGGGCGCTGGCCACTGGGCCATGCGACCTGGCGATCCTCGACCTTGGGCTGCCCGACGGCTCCGGCATCGAACTGGTTACGGAACTCCGTAGCCACGGGTGGCCCAGGATCGTGGTGCTGGCGTCGTCCGACGACCCGTACGCCGTGCGTTCGGCCTTCCAGGCAGGGGCTCAGGCCTACCTGCTGAAGTCCGCTTCGCCGGTGGTGGTGACCGACGGAGTGCGGCGAGTGCTCGAGGGCGGCGTCTACGCCGACCCGAGTGTCGCTCCCGTGCTCGCGACGGGCACCCGGGTCCCGGGGACCGACAACACGCCCCGCGAGCTGTCCGCCCGTGAGGTAGAGGTGCTTCAACTGGTCGCTGACGGCCAGTCGAACAAAGAGATCGGCGAAGCCCTCAACCTGTCCGCACTCACTGTGAAGAGCCACCTGTCGCGCATCGGCAGGAAGCTCGGCACCGGTGACCGGGCTCAGATGGTCGCGCTGGCCATGCGTGCCGGCGTGATCCGCTGAAACGCTCATCGCCCGAAAACGTGCGATCGGCGGGTGACCGTGACGTAGGGTCTCCCGCCGTGAGCACACCCGGATCTCCCTCGACCGACCAGCCGGAATCCGAAGCGATCCCACTGGTCGAACCGACGGGTGGTACACCACCCGTAGTGACCGAACCGGCAGAGCTGCGGCGCGCGGCCGCAGCTCTGGCGGGCGGTCATGGGCCGGTCGCGGTCGACACCGAGCGCGCGTCGGGATACCGGTACTCACAACGGGCGTACCTGGTGCAGCTGCGCCGGGAGGGCTCCGGCACCGTCCTGGTGGATCCGGTCGCGCTGAACGACGAGATGGATCCCCTGATCGAGGCGCTGGCGGACACCGAGTGGGTGCTGCACGCCGCCTCACAGGACCTCCCCTGCCTGGCCGAGCTGGGACTGCGGCCCAGCAAGCTGTTCGACACCGAGCTGGCCGGACGGCTGGCCGGGTTCGAACGGGTCGCGCTGGGCACCCTCGTCGAGCGCGTGCTGGGCTACCGGCTGGAGAAGGGCCACGGCGCCGCCGACTGGTCCCGCCGTCCGTTGCCCCGCGAGTGGCTGAACTACGCCGCCCTCGACGTCGAACTGCTCGTGCCGCTGCGCGACGCCCTGGAGACCGAGCTGGACTCCCAGGGAAAGCTGCAGTGGGCGCTGGAGGAGTTCGACCACCTGCGTGACGCGCCGACCGCGGAACCCCGCAAGGAACCGTGGCGCCGCACGTCGGGTATCCACCGGGCCAGAGGCGCCCGCGCGCTCGCCTTCGTGCGCGCCCTGTGGGAGGTCCGCGACTCCATCGCCCGGGAACGGGACGTCGCTCCCGGCCGGGTCCTGCCGGACAGCGCGATCGTGGACGCCGCGGTGGCGGCGCCGATCGACGAGGCCGGCCTCATCAAACTCCCCGTCTTCCGTGGGCGGGCGCAAAGGCGCCTGGCGGGCACGTGGGCGCGCGCGTTGCGCACCGCCGCCCAGTTGCCCCGCAACGAGCTGCCCGACCCCTCACCGCAGCAGGATGGCCCTCCCCCGCCCAACCGCTGGGCCGACAAGGACCCCGCCGCGGCCGCCCGGTTGTCCGCCGCCCGGGCCAGCCTCGGCACGCTCGCCGAGTCGCTTCGCCTGCCGGTGGAGAACATGGTCCAGCCCGACCTGGTCCGCCGGATCTGCTGGCAGCCGCCCGCCGACATCGGCGTCGACGGCACCGCGGCAGCTCTGCGTGCGGGACACGCCCGTGAGTGGCAGGTCGGCCTGGTGGCCGAACCCCTCAGCAAGGCGTTGCACACCCCGCCACCGGCAGCTGGGTCCGCATCCTGACTCTCCCGCCGCCTGCCTACCTCCTCTCGGATCCGGTGGGCACCGGATCTCTCACTCGTCCGCGTCACGACACGGTGACGCACACGACAGGGGGACCGGAGTAGTTACCGGCCGGTAACTTCGACTACAGTTGGGCCACGGCCGCCCTACCGGCGGGTAACCCATTGACTCCGAGGGAGGACTTGCCGTGGCCGCTCCAGCCGCCGCGCGTGCCCTTCGCAACGTGGTCTTCGTCGACGGCGTACGCACGCCGTTCGGCAAGGCCGGCAAGAAAGGCATCTACGCCGAGACGCGTGCCGACGACCTGATCGTCAAGGTCATCCGGGAACTGCTCCGCAGGCACCCCGAACTGCCGCCCGAGCGGGTGGACGAGGTGGCCATCGCGGCCACCACCCAGATCGGCGACCAGGGCCTGACCATCGGCCGGACCGCCGCACTGCTGGCCGGCCTGCCCAAGTCGGTGCCCGGCTTCGCCATCGACCGCATGTGCGCGGGCGCGATGACCGCCGTGACCACCACGGCCAGCGGCATCGCGTTCGGCGCCTACGACGTGGCCATCGCCGGCGGCGTCGAGCACATGGGCCGTCACCCGATGGGTGAGGGCGTCGACCCCAACCCGCGCTTCCTGGCCGACAAGCTGGTCGACCCGTCCGCGCTGGTGATGGGCCAGACCGCGGAGAACCTGCACGACCGGTTCCCGCACCTGACCAAGGAGCGCGCGGACGCCTTCGCCGCCGCCTCCCAGGAGAAGTACGCCGACGCGGTCAAGGCAGGCAAGATCGGCCCCGAGTTCGTCCAGGTGGCCACCCGGTCCGCCGAGCTGGGCTGGGGCCTGGCGACCGAGGACGAGCCGCCCCGCCCGGGCACCACGGTCGAGGGACTGGCGCAGCTCAAGACCCCGTTCCGGCCGCACGGCCGGGTCACCGCCGGCAACGCGGCCGGCCTGAACGACGGCGCCACCGGCGCCCTGCTCGCCGACGAGGAGACCGCGCGCGAGCTGGGCCTGCCGATCGGCATGCGCCTGGTCGGCTACGCCTTCGCCGGCGTCGAGCCCGAGGTCATGGGCGTCGGCCCGGTCCCGGCGACCGAGAAGGCGCTCAAGCGCACGGGCCTGACCATCGACGACATCGGCCTGTTCGAGATCAACGAGGCCTTCGCCGTGCAGGTCCTGGCCTTCCTGGACCACTTCGGCATCGCCGACGACGACCCGCGGGTCAACCCGTGGGGCGGCGCGATCGCCACCGGCCACCCGCTGGCCTCCTCGGGCGTGCGGCTGATGACCCAGCTGTCGAACGAGTTCAAGGAGCACCCCGAGGTGCGCTACGGCATCACCACCATGTGCATCGGCATCGGCATGGGTGGCACCGTGATCTGGGAGAACCCGCACTGGAACGGGGGCGAGTGAATGAGCGACGAGGTTGTGACGCACGCGTACACGCGCGTCATCACGGTTCCCGGGCTGGCCAAGCCGGTCGCCCTGATCACCCTGGACAACGGCTTCGACCACACCAAGCCGAACACCTTCGGCCGGGCCGGGCTGGAAAGCCTGAACGCGGCGTTCGACGCGGCGGTG
The DNA here is from genome assembly GCA_966244135.1 of uncultured Actinocrispum sp. Classification (GTDB taxonomy): domain Bacteria; phylum Actinomycetota; class Actinomycetes; order Mycobacteriales; family Pseudonocardiaceae; genus Kibdelosporangium. The sequence continues at coordinate 11,912 of CBIMJO010000122.1, forward strand.
GCGGCCGACCCGGCGGCCATCGCGGTCACCGGTAAGCCGTTCATCTTCGCGGTCGGCGCCGACCTGACCGGTGTCGAGCAGGTCACCGACCGGGCGACCGCGCTGGACATCGGCCGCCAGGGCCACACCGTGTTCAAGCGGTTCACCGACTCCACGGTGCCGACCTTCGCGTTCGTCAACGGCGCGGCCATGGGCGGCGGCCTGGAGCTGGCGCTGAGCTGCCACTATCGCACGCTCTCCGAGGGTGCGGCCGCGCTGTCGCTGCCCGAGGTGAGCCTCGGCCTGGTCCCCGGCTGGGGAGG
>CBIMJO010000123.1:0-12109 GCA_966244135.1 uncultured Actinocrispum sp.
GACGGACCGGCCACCGCCGACCGGTTCCGGGCAGCGGCGCAGGCCGAGCTGGCCAAGGCGAAGCCGTTGCACGACAACGCCTACAAGGTGACGCTGGCCCGCAACCTGATCGAGGCCATGCTGACCGATCTGGCCAGGCGGGCCAAGTGATGGGAGACAGCACCATGAACGACCCCGCGCGGCACGGCCGCCGGACGATCCTCAAGGGAGCCGCCGTCTCGGCGGCCGCCGTCGCAGCGGTTCCGGCCACGGCCAACGCCGAACCGGTGGACGCCGCGTCCTCGACGGGCGGCGTGGTCGGCACCGCCCGGCCGCGGCTGGAGGCCCAGGGCAAGGTCTCCGGTGGCGTCCGCTACGCCGCCGACGTGAAAATGCCGGGGCTGGTCCACGGCGCACTGGTTGTGTCCACAGTGGTGCGTGGCCGCATCCGCACGATGGACACCGCTGCCGTGCTGAAGATGCCCGGCGTGGTGGGCGTGGTCGATCACACCAACGCGCCCAGGCTCAACCCCCAGGCCGGTCACTTCTTCGGCCCCGACGGCCAGCTGCTGATGTTGCAGTCCACCGAGATCCACTACTCGGGTGAGCCCGTCGCCCTGGTGGTCGCCGAAACTCTCGAACAGGCGCAGGCGGCGGCAAAGGCGCTCAAGGTGACCTACGACGAACTGCCGCACGATACGGAGTTCCGGGTCGACCACCCCAGCCGCCGGCCGGGCAACCCGATCTTCGGCCCGGACGCCAACGTCGGCAACCTGGAAGCGGAACTGGCGGCGTCGGCCGCCGTGGTCGACCAGCTGTACCGAACGCCACCGGAGACCTGCTGTGCCATGGAGCCGCACGCGGCGACCGCGTGGTGGGAAGGTGACCGCCTGCAGGCCATCGACGCCAACCAGGGTGCCTTCTACATCGCGAGCGTCCTGGCCGCCCTGTTCTTCCTGCCCATGGACAAGGTGCGGGTCCGCGCCGACCACGTCGGCGGCGGGTTCGGCTCCAAAGGGGCGCTCGGCCCACAGCTGGTGCTCGCCACGATGGCCACCACGCTGCTGCGCCGGCCCGTGCGGGTCACGCTGAACCGCAACCAGGTGTTCCTGACGACCTCGGGCCGGGAGGTGATCGAGCAACGGGTCCGGCTCGGCGCCGACCGCGACGGCCGCCTGCGAGCGGTGGGCCACGAAGCGGTGCTGGCGATCTCCCCGCTCGCGGACTACGTCGAGAACTGCGCCGAGATGGCCAAGACGATCTACGCGGCGAAGGCGATCCGCACCCGCCTGACCGTGGTCCCGTTGGACGTTCTGCCACCGGTCTCGGTGCGCGGGCCCGGAAACACGCCGGGCTCGTTCGCCCTCGAGTCCGCTGTGGACGAACTGGCCGAGAAGCTGCGGATGGATCCGCTGGATCTGCGGCTGCGCAACGAACCCAAGGCCGGCCCGGTGTCGGGCCTGCCGTTCGCCAACCGCAAGATGGTCGAGTGCATGCGGGAGGGGGCCCGCAGGTTCGGCTGGGCCGAACGGGATCTGCGGCCCCGCCGGCGGCGGGAGGGCGATCTGCTCGTCGGCACCGGGATGGCCGCGGTGTCGTTCCTCACCCTGGCGCTGCCCTCGACCGCGACGATCACCGCGGAGAAGAACGGCACCTACACGGTCTCCGTCGGCGCCGCGGACATCGGGACCGGTGCGCGCACCGCGCTCGCCTCGGTCGCGGCGGACGCGCTGCGGGTCCGGCCGGACAAGATCAGCATCCGGATCGCCGACAGCGACTTCGGCAACGCGTGGGCGGCCAGCGGCTCGCTCGGCCAGGCGTCCTGGTCATGGGCGGTCACGTCGGCCGCGAAGCTGTTGCGCGACAAGCTGTCGACGCGTCCACCGCTGCCGGTCTCGGCCACCGCGGACACCACGCCGGAGATCGGTGCCATGCCGCACAAGGAAAGGCAGTCCTACAGCTCGGTGTTCGCCGAGGTGACGGTCGACCCGGCGACCGGCGAGGTCCGCGTGCGGCGGCTGCTGGGCATGTTCGCCATCGGGCGTGTGGTGAACCCGCTCACGGCCCGCAGCCAGGCGGTCGGCGGCATGATCATGGGGCTGTCGCTGGCCCTGCACGAGGAGAGCGCCCGTGATCCGAACTCCGGCCGGCACATCAACGCGGACTTCGCCGGGTACCACATCTCCGCGCACGCCGACGTGCCGGACATCGAGGCCGATTTCGTGCCCGACTACGAACCCGACATCGCCTCGGGCATCAAGGGTGTCGGCGAGATCGGCACCTCCGGCACCGCGGCGGCCATCGCGAACGCGGTCTGGCACGCCACCGGCCGGCGCCAGCGCGACCTGCCGATCCGGCTCGACCGCGCGCTGGAAGACCTTGCCCGGCAGTGAGGTTCAGCCGCCGTCGGCGCGCAGCCGCAGGGCGTCCTGGGCGGGTGACGCGCCGAACAGGCGGCGGTACTCGCGGCTGAACTGCGAGGCGCTCTCGTAGCCGACCAGGTGCGCCACCCCGGCGACGTCGCCCGCGCGGGCGATCAGCAGGGTGCGGGCCTCCTGCAGGCGGATGCGTTTCTGGTACTGCACCGGGCTGAGCGAGGTGATCGCGCGGAAGTGCCGGTGCAGTGCCGACTCGCTCATCCCGGCCAGCCGGGCCAGGTCGGCGATCCGGATGGGCTCGGCGTAGTTGTCCCGGATCCACTGGATCACCCGGCCGATCCTGGACAGCCCGCTGTCGGCCAGGCCTACCTGGCGGACCATCGCGCCCAGCGGCCCGGTGAGCAGCCGCCAGAGGATCTCGCGCTCGATCATCGGTGCCAGCACGGGGATGGCGTCCGGATGGTCGAGCAGGTGCATCATCCGCACCAGCGCGTCCAGCAGGTGCACATCGGCGTCGCAGGTGGCGATCGCGGAGCGCGGCGGGCAGTCCGCGAACCGCCCGGCCGGGATCTCCTGCAGCAGCGGCGCGATCACCTGCGCCCGCAGCGCGATGCTCAGCCCCATCGCCGGAACCTCAGGTGTGGCACCGAGAAAGTTGCCGGTGATCGGCAGGTTCGCGGTGGCGACCAGACATTGCCCGGCCCGGTACTCGAACACGTTGCCGCCCAGCAGGATCCGCTTGCCACCCTGGACCAGGACCACCAGCAGCGGCTCGGTCAGCCCGGCCTCGTGCGCGGCGGTGCCCACCTTGGCCACCGCCAGGCAGTCGATCGCCGTCCGCATCTCCGGCCGGGCGTGCGTGGCGACCAGGCACCTGAGCTCGTCGAGGACTTCCGCGGAGCTGCGCATACCCCAGCCAAACATTGCTTACGACTTAAGACAAGTCCGGAAAGGACGCCCGCGCCGGACGCGGCATGTTCATGCCACCTTCCGAAGTGTAGAGCATTGCCTAAAACTGGCACCCCGCTGCCCGATCCTGTCCCCCAGACTGCCTGCAAACCTTTGCCGTCACCGAAAACACTGGTTCTACGCTGTCCACTAAGGACGGTTTCTGCCCGCCGCCCGGTGGCGTGTGGTCGGCCGATCTGGGTAGCGTCAGCGGCACTCGCCGCGGACCGTGTGCGGTGATCCCGTTGGGCCCCAAGGAGTCGCCATGACATCGAGTCGTCAGACGTTCCTCGCCGCCGCCCTGCGCCAGCCCGCCGTGCTGGGCGCTGTGGCCCCCAGTTCGGCCAGCCTGGCGGACCTCCTGGCGGCCGTGACACCGACCACCGGGCGCCCGGTCGTCGTGGAGCTCGGCCCCGGCACGGGCGCGGTCAGCGGGGCGATCCGCAGGCGGCTGCCCAGCAACGGACGGCATCTGGCGGTCGAGATCGACGCGGCCATGGTGACCCACCTCCGCGATGTGCATCCCTGGCTGGACGTGGTGCACGGCGACGCGGCCGACCTCGGCTGGTTACTCGCCGATCGAGGTGTCCGGCAGGCCGATGCGGTGATCAGCGGCCTGCCCTGGTCGTTGTTCCGGTCCGAACGCCAGCAGCTGATCCTGCACCGCGTCGCCACCCTCCTGGCCCCCACCGGCGCGTTCACCACGTTCGCCTACCGCCACACCCGCGCGATGACCGGCGCCCGCACCTTCCACCGCCTGCTGACCGCCATGTTCGACGAAGTGATCGTCAGCCACACGATCTGGCGAAACCTGCCACCCGCCCGCATCTACGTTTGCCGCCGCCCCCTCGGCATCACCAGGCCACACTCCACCCCGTGAACAGTGTGCTGACAAGCCTGATCGCTGTCCTGGGACCCTCACGGGATCCAGCCTCACCTCCATGTTCGGGCGACGCGCGGCGCGGCGGGCCGCCCTCGACGAGCGGCCGCGCCAGGAGCGAATCACCGCCTACGCGTCCTTCGCCGGAGCGCTCACCGAGGACAACGCGGTCCGGCGCACCTCGACCGCCAGGTCCCCGCAGCGCGCGTTACGTCAATCGGCGGAGATGCGCGTCAGAGATACGGCGAGAGCTTCAGGATCGACCGCCGGACGAGCATGTCCCGGTACTGGACCTGACAGCTGGGACCGCCGCCGATCAGCCAGGTACGGCCCCAGATCTCGTCGGTCACCACCCCGTTGGCCAGTGCCAGCCCCACATCGTCGACGTGCACGACCTCGAACCGGGTGTCCAGCGGGATCTCGAACATGATCGGGTGCGGGGTCCGGCGCTGTTTCGGTGGCACGTCAGCGAACCGGAAGATCGACCACGGCCGCGCCGAGGCCCGCACCAGCCGCTCGCACTCGATCTTGTGGGCGCTGTACTCGTCAGTCGCCTCAAGGGGATCGTCGACGGTGCGGGGCGGTTCCAGGTGCTGGGTCCGGCCGTACACATCGAATGTGGAGGCGAACAGGATCCGCGCTGAATGCCGCTCAACCGCAGCCAGCACATTGGTCGTACCGCCAACGTTGACCGCGCGAGCACGCGCCGGATCCTCAGCGACATTAGGCGGAATGACGAAAGCCAGGTGCACCACGACATCCTGGCCGTCGGCATCCGCGTCCACAGTGTCCTGATCGCGGATATCGCCCCAGAGGACCTCCGCGGTCACCGTACGGGCCTTCTTGTGGTTGGCCGGCGTCGGCAGGTCGAAGCAGCGCACCGAATGTCCTTGCCGGACAAGGTTCTCCACCGCGCTCACGCCCACATTGCCGAACGCGCCGGTCACCAGGACCTTCAAGTGGCACTCCCCTACGCCCGTCATCCGATCGGGCAGACAGTACCGCCAGGTGTCACAGCGGCGCGGGCGGTCTTGTCTGTATCGCCAGGACAAGAAAGGGGATGGTAGGCATGTCATACCCGAAGCAGGTCTACTTCGACGGCAGCGGCGAGGTCAGCGCGAAGTTCCGCGAGGCGGGCGCCCCGCCGGACCTGGGCGGGCCCGGCGACGGCATCCACTACCTGGCCACCAGCGACGCCACGCACGGCGAGTTCGGTCTCTACCGGGTCATGATGCGGCCCAAGGCGGGCGGCCCGAGTACGCACTTCCACCGGACCATCTCGGAGTCGTTCTACATCCTCGACGGGACCGTGCGCCTGTTCAACGGGGACAAGTGGATCGAGGCGGAGCGCGGCGACTTCCTGTACGTCCCGCAGGGCGGCCTGCACGCCTTCCGCAACGACGCCGACGTCCCGGCCGAGATGCTGCTGCTGTTCACGCCCGGCGCCCCGCGCGAGGAGTACTTCGAGCAGGTCGCGCACATCACCGCGGAGGAGCGCGCCGCCTTCATGGACAAGCACGACTCGTACCTCGTCGAGTGACAGCCACCACAACAGGCCAGGAATATCCCGGCCCCCACTACGTTGACAGCAATATCATCTGCTCATCAGATGATCTGCGAGACAGACGAGTTGGGGGTTGGGATGACTGATTACGGTCATGACCTGCTACTGGGCACGTTCATCACGCCGTCGGCGAGTGAACCCGGCCGCGCGGTGGCGCTGGCCGAGCTGACCGAGACGGCCGGGCTGGACGTGGTGACCTTCCAGGATCACCCGTACAACGCGGCCCTGCTGGACACATGGACCCTGCTGAGCTGGGTCGCGGCCGGGACAAAGCGGGTCCTGGTGTCGGGCAACGTGCTGAACCTGCCGCTGCGCCCGCCCGCGGTGCTGGCGAAGGCCGCGACGAGCCTGGACCTGTTGTCCCACGGGCGGTTCGAGATGGGTATCGGCGCGGGCGGGTTCGCCGACCCGATCCACGGCATGGGCGGCGGGCGCGGCGGCGCCGGTGACCGCATCGAGGCGTTGTCCGAGGCGATCGACATCTTCCGTGGCGCGTGGGACACCGATGCCCGAGGCATGTTCCGGTTCACCGGCAGGCATTACGAGGTGCCCGGGATGAAACGCGGCCCGAAGCCCGCGCACGACATCTCGATCTGGCTGGGCGCGTACAAACCGAGGATCCTGCGGCTGACCGGCCGCAAGGCGGACGGCTGGCTGCCGACCCTGGAATACCTGGAGCCCGGCGTGCTCATCACGGGCAACGAGATCATCGACGAGGCCGCGGTCGCGGCGGGACGTGATCCGCGGGACGTGCGCCGGATGCTCAACGTCATGCAGCCGGGCACCAGCGCCGCGTTCCTGCGTGGCAGGCCCAGAGACTGGGTCGAGCAGCTCCTCCCCCTGGTCATCGACCACGGGTACAGCGCTTTCTTCGTCGCCACCGATGACCCGGGGACCATCCGGGCCTTCGGCGAGGAGGTCGCTCCCGCGCTGCGGGGAGCGGTCGCCAGGGAACGCGGCGCCGTCGAACGGCCAGCGACCGCATTGGCCAAGCGGGTGCCGGGAATCGACTATGACGCCGTGCCGCCGCAATTGCAGGCCGTCGAGCCGGGTGACCCATCGTACGACCGGATCCGGCACAACTTCGCCCGCAAAGGGTCGCCGGGCTTGGTACTCCGGCCCGGGAACGTCGCGGAAGTCCAGGCCGCCCTGGCGTTCGCACGCAGCCAGGACGTCACGATCGGCGTTCGCAGCGGCGGTCACGGCATCAGTGGCCGGTCCACCAACGACGGTGGGATCGTGATCGACCTCGGCCGGCTGAACTCCGTCGAGGTGCTGGACCGCGAGGCCAGGCGCGTTCGCGTCGAACCCGGCACCCGGTGGGGCGAGGTGGCGCAGGCGCTCATGCAGCACGGCCTGGCCATCAGCTCCGGCGACTTCGGCGGCGTGGGTGTCGGCGGCCTGGCGACCACAGCGGGCCTCGGCTATCTCGCCCGGAGCTACGGGTTGACCATCGACCACGTCCTCGCGGCCGAAATCGTCCTGGCGGACGGGACTTTCCTGCGGATCGACGACGAGCACGAGCCCGATCTGTTCTGGGCCGTGCGTGGCGCGGGCGGCAACTTCGGCATCGTCACGGCGTTCGAGATCGAGGCCACCGAACTGGTGAACGTCGTGCACGCCGAGTTGTTCGTGGACGCCACCGACACCGCGGACGTCATGCGGCGGTGGGGCCGGCTCGTGGAGGACGCACCTCGCGAGGTCACCAGCTTCACCGCGCTGTACCCGCCCCGCGCAGGGCAGCCGCCGGTCGCGCAGATCATCCTGGTCTACGCCGGTGACGACGTCGACGCCGCTCAGGCCGCGCTGAGCCCGTTCCTCGGGGTCGGCCCGGTGCTGTCGAACGAGGCCCAGGTCATGCCGTACGCGTCGGTCGTCTACCCGCCCGGCGAGCGGCACACCGGCGACGGCCCCTCGGAGGTTCGCAGCGGCCTGCTGCACCACATCACGCCGGAGGCTGCCGGCGTGATCGAGTCGATGATCAAGTCCGGCCGGGTGCTGATCATGCAGTTCCGGTCGGCGGGCGGCGCGGTCAACGACATGCCGGCCGACGCGACCGCGTACTCGCACCGGACGCAGACCTTCTCGGTCGTGAGCGTGACCTTCCCGGACTGGGCCGACCGGCACGACAAGCTGTGGAACGAGTTGTACCCGCTGCTGGACGGCATGTACCTGAGCTTCGAGACCTCCACCAGCCCGGAGCGGCTGCTGGACGCGTTCCCGCCGCCGGTGCTGTGCCGGCTGCGTGAGCTGAAGGCCAAGTACGACCCGGACAACGTGTTCGACAAGAACTTCGACATCACCAAAGCGGACGTTCTGCCCCAACCCCTGGGCCGTAACATATGACCATGGCCCAGCGCACCGACCTCAGCACCACGCGGAACCTGGGCTGGGCACTCGCGGTGGTGCTGCGGCGGTGGCACGAGGGCGTCGAGGACGTGCTGAAGGACGTGCCGCAAGGATCACGCGGCTACCAGGTTCTGTCCACTGTGGTGCACGAGCAGCTGCCGACCCAGGTGGCGCTGGCCGCCCACCTGTCCATCGACCGCACGGTGATGACGTACCTGATCGACGAACTGGAGGGCAACGGGCTTGTCGAGCGCAAGCCTGATCCTGCCGACCGCCGGGCGCGCCGCATCGTCGCGACCGCCAAGGGCCGCAAGGTCCTCGCCGCGGCGGACCGGCGGGTCGCCGCGGTCGAGGACGTGATGCTGAGCGGGCTCAGCGCCGACGAGCAGGCCGCGTTTCAGGACCTGACCCAACGGGCCGCGACCCGCATCCACCACGAGGACCCGGACGCGGACCCGTGCACCGCCGTGCGGGAGGTGTTCGACCCCGGTTCTGTCACGTAGTGGCCGGATACCTTGTCCGGGGCGATTTCCCGGGCCGCCATCGGGCCGGTGCCGAGCCCATGACCAGGCCGAGGACCAGCCAGAGCGCGACGGAGATCCGGGACAGGGTGGCCGGGTGGTCGACCAGGCTCATCAGCAGGAAGCCCAGCAGCGCGGCGAATCCGGGGAACCCGACGGAAATGTCCTTTGTGGCCAGATGTGCCGCGGTGACCAGCGCGCCGACGGTGATGGCCATGATCGCGCTGAACCCGAGCATCCCCGTCTCCACAAGCCAGTTCAGCCAGAGGTTGTGGACGTGCGCGAACTCCTCACGACCGGCGATCCGCGCGTTGATCGCGGCTCCTGCGTTGCCCAGGCCGACGCCGAAAGGCCGCTCCGCTGCGATGTCCACGGCCGCATGCCAGGCCTCGCCTCGGATACCAAGCGCGCGGCCCGCCTGCGACGCGACCGCGATCCCGGCCAGCGCCGCGCCCAGCGCGCTCGCCCCGATCCATCCGGCCAGGACGGTCGCCCGCGGGCTGAACCGGCCGTGGAAACGGTGCCACGCAAGGACCATGAGCCCGGCGAACCCGGCAATGTAAGCGGCGCGGGAGAATGTGACGAGCAAGGCGCCGTACCCGATGAGTGTCAACCCAAGCAGGCAGATCTGGTACAGCCGGTCGGTGATCGTGGCGACCGCCACCACGCTGAGCGGCAGGAACAGCAGCAGGAACGCGGCGAGCAGGTACGGGTTGCCGAACGTGCCGATCGCGCCGACCCGCAAAGACAGCGCACACGCCGTCTCGCCGAACAGCACCGAACGGCAGAACCCGGTCTGAACACCGCGGCTGACCTGGTTGATGGCGATCCCATCTCGGTTGGACCCGACGAAAGGGCGCGGAGTACCGCTGGCTTCCCGTCGCCCAGATCTGGCAGGACGGGGCCGAGGGCGCCCAGTCCCTCTCCGGCTTCGACATCCCACCCGCCCTGGCGCCGCCCATGGCCGCCCGCGTCGACACCCGGATGAAGACCAGCATCCTGAAGCTGCACCGATCCGCCGCGGACCTCCGCGACCTGATCATGCGCGAACTCATCGGCTTCTTCGGCCAGAGCCGGCAAACCCCATCGGCCTACCCATTCGGGGTGCACGACGGGTATCCACCAGCACATTTCGCCGGGCGCGAACGAGAAACCGGCCCACGGCGAACCCGGAACGGCGATCCTACGCTTGTGAATTGTTCCACCGATCACCATTCTCGCTGGCAGCGCGTTTTCAGAGCCAACGCCGATAAATGTCAACGGCATTCGGCGATGTGACACAACCTTGCCTCGGGTGTCCATTTGTCCCGTTAGGGAGCCGTCCGACCGAATGACACTATCGAAACTACCAGACCGGGTGTTCGGACCGTCGGCACGTCTTGACCTTGAACTTCAGGGGTCCTTAACCTGGTTCGAGTCAGCGGTCAACCATTCGTGGATGTGTCCCGACTCCGGTTGACCAGGAATCACCACTCGGCGCGACCAGCAAAGAAAGTGGGGTCTGCCGTGAAGATCGACGTACGGCCCGACCAGATCATGGGTGCCACGGTCACCGGCTTCGACATCAACAGTGCGACCGAGGCCGATATCACCCGGCTCCGGGATGCCATTTACCGAAATCGCATTCTGCTGATCAGGAATCAGCATCTGCAGCCCGAGGAGTTCATCTCCCTCGGCAAGGCGCTCGGCACCATCGAGGTGTACTACGAGCCGATGTACCACCACCCCGAGCATCCGGAGATATTCGTCTCCGGCACGAAACCGGGCGACACCACCAAGGGCGTGCCGCAGACCGGCAAGTTCTGGCACGCGGACTACTCGTTCATGTCGAACCCGTTCGGCATCACCATGACGTACCCGCAGATCGTGCCCAAGAAAAACCGTGGCACGTATTTCATCGACATGGCGAAGGTGTTCGCCGACCTGCCCGCCCGGCTGCAGGACGCGCTGCGCGGCACCACCGTCGAGCACAGCCCGCGCCGGTACTTCAAGATCCGGCCGACCGATGTGTACCGCCCGATGCACGAGGTGCAGGCCGAGATCGAGCAGGTCACGCCCGCCGTGTTCCACCCGACCGTGTTCCGCCACCCGGTCACCGGCGAGGAGGTCCTCTACATCAGCGAGGCGGCCACCTTCGGGTTCATCGACGCCGACGGCAACCGGCTGCCCCCGGAGATCCTGCGCGAGGTCCTGGAGCTGAGCGGGCAGCTCGACCCGGCCTGCGCGAGCCCGTACGTCCACCTGCAGACGTTCGTCGAGGGCGACCTGCTGGCCTGGGACAACCGGGCGCTGGTGCACCGCGCGCTGCACAGCCCGAAGCCCGAGCCCGCCCAGTCCTACCGGGTCACGGTGCACGACCAGCACCCGTTCTTCGGGGTGGCGGCGTGACGGCCGCGCAGCTGGACCAGCGGCTGCTGCTCAAGCAGGTGCTGCGCCCCTATCGAGACAACTGTAAGTACCTCAAGAGCGCGCAGCTCATCGAGAGGGACGACTCGGTGTCCGCGCGGGGCCGGTTCGAGATCGCGAGGTCCTGCTACATCGACGACACCGGGCATTTCAACGCGGTCGAGTTCAACATCTGCTACAACCAGCTCGGTTATCACCTGATCGCGAACTGTGTCTCGGAGGGTCTGGCGCCCACCGCGTGGACGATGTCGGACTTCTGGGACCGGCAGCTGTCGAACATCTTCATCTACAAATACTCGAGCAAGTTCACCCGGCCGATCACGCCGCGGTCGTTCGAGGGTGAGGTGGTGTTCGGCAAGCCGGTCCTGAAAGAACGCCCGGACCGTCCGCCGATCATGTTCATGGACACGGTGTGTGCGTTCTGGGACGACGGCGGCGGGTCCGCCGAAGGCCAGATCACGCTCGCCTTCACCAGTCTGCCGTAGCGCGCCGGAAGAAACAGAACGAGGGAAAATGGCTACAGTGCGAGTCGGCATGAGCCGGGCCCAGCTTCTCGACCTGATCTGTTCCACGATGGCCGAGGTGCTGTCCTATTCCTCGGCCGCGGAGATCGAGCCGGACGTGCCGTTCCAGGAGCAGGGCATCGACTCCCTGCTCGCGGTGGAGGTGCGGGAATGGCTCGCCGACCTGACCGGTGTGAGCCTGCCCTCGACTGTCGTTTTCGACGCGCCCACCCCGGCGGCCGCGGCCGCATATCTCGAACGCCTTCTCCACCCGGTGGCGGAAAGGGAGGCACCGAACGGCTACCCCACCCAGGGTGCTACCGATGACCCTATTGTCATCGTCGGCATGGCGTGCCGTTTCCCCGGCGGGATCACCAGCCCCGAACAGTTCTGGGACATGCTGGCAGACGGCCGGGAGGGCATCGGCCCGCTGCCCGCCGACCGCGGCTGGGACATCGAGCGGTACTACAACCCGGATCCCGCCGTCCCCGGGACCGTCTACATCCGGGGCGGCGGCTTCCTGGACCGGGTGCAGGACTTCGACGCCGGGTTCTTCGGCATCTCGCCGCGCGAGGCGGTCG
>CBIMJO010000124.1:0-12103 GCA_966244135.1 uncultured Actinocrispum sp.
GATCGCGAGAATCTGACCGCCGGAGTCGCTGATCGGCAGCTTCTCCCGACGCAGCGCCAACTCGCCCAACCGCGGGTGGTGCAGCCGCAACGAGCCACCAGCCAACGCGGTCACGTCGTGCCGGGCCCACAGCTTGCGGAACGTGTCACTGCCCAGCGACAGCTCGCCGACCAGCTGAACAATCCGGGGATCGTTGACGTCACTGCCCACCGACGCACGGAACCCGGCGACCATGCCCCGCGCCACCTTGTCCCAGTCCGGATAAAGCTCCTGCTCGACCGGGTCAAGGAAGATCGCACGCAGCCGGTTCACCCCCGGCCGGATGTTCGGCGACACGGCACCGGCCAGCCGGTTAGCGGCCAGCACCTCGAACGTCCGGCTCTCCACGAACGCCGGCATATTGATCACGTCCAGCAGCTGCCGGATCCCGGCCGGCACCACCTCACGACGCGGCTTCGCCGGGCGCGCGCTCGACAGGCTCAGCAGGTACTGCGTGCTGACCTCGTCCAACCGGAACACCCGCGCCAGCGCCTCCAGCACCTGCGCCGACGGATTACGGTCCCGGCCCTGCTCCAGCCGCAGGTAGTAGTCCGCGCTGATCCCCGCCAGCGTGGCGACCTCCTCACGGCGCAACCCAGGCGTACGGCGCACACCCACGACCCGCAGCCCCGCCTCCGCCGGATCGATCAGTTCACGCCGCGCCCGCAGGTACTCGCCCAGCGCGTTGCTCATACCCCGATGCTACGAGCCCGCGGAGTATCGAGCCTGGTCCCGCGACCCCCAGGATGCGCGGGGCACTGGGTAGTCCGGTGGTGGTCGGGCACCGTTGCCATCAGCTCCCGGACACACCGGCGAGCGGAAAGGAACCATGACCGACCTCCCCGGCGGCACCTACCACCTGGCCGACCTCACCGTGCCGCGGTTCGGCTACGGCGCCATGCAACTCGCCGGACCCGGCGTCTTCGGCCCACCCCAGGACCGCGACGCCGCCATCACCGTCCTGCGCACCGCCGTCGACCTGGGTATCCGGCACATCGACACCGCCGACTTCTACGGCCCGCACGTCACCAACGAGATCATCCGTGAAGCCCTCGCGCCCTACCCGGACGACCTGCACATCGTCACCAAAGTCGGCGCCCGCCGCGACGAGCAGGGCGGATGGCCGCACGCCCGCACCCCAGCGGAACTCGTGCAGCAGGTCCACGACAACCTCAAACGCCTCGGCCTCGAGGTTCTCGACGTGGTCAACCTCCGCGTCGGCGGCTTCGACTCACCCGAACCGGGCTCCATCGCCGACCAGTTCAGCGCCCTCGCCGACCTCCGCCGGCAGGGCCTGATCCGCCACCTCGGCCTGAGCACCGTCAACGCCGACCAGCTCGCCGAAGCCCAGTCCATCGCCCCCGTGGCATGCGTCCAGAACTTCTACAACATCGCCAACCGCCACGATGACGACCTGATCGACAGCACAGCCCGCCAAGGCATTGCCTTCGTGCCGTACTTCCCGCTCGGCGGCATGTCCCCACTCCAGTCCGACGCCCTGGACAAGATCGCCACACACCTCGAGACCACACCCATGTCCGTGGCCCTGGCCTGGCTGCTGCACCGCTCACCGAACATCCTGCTCATCCCCGGCACGTCCTCGTCCGATCACCTGCGCGAGAACATCGCCGGGGCCGCCCTCGACCTACCGGAGGATGCTCTGGCCGATCTTGATGCCATCGGCAGGTAGCCGCCTATCGTGGTCGAGTGTTCCGACTCGCGGGGGCAGACGACGCCGACCAGATCGCCTTGTTGCACGCCGACAGCTGGCGCCGGCACTACCGCGGCGCCTTCGCCGACTCGTTCCTGGACGGCGACGTCGAGGCCGACCGCCACGCAGTGTGGTCGGCCCGGCTGACCCAACCGGCCAACAGCCAGACCATCCTCGCCGAGCACGACGGGCGGCTGGTGGGCTTCATCCACGTCATGTTCGACGAGGACCCCGTGTGGGGCAGCTTCGTGGACAACCTGCACGTCGTCCACGACCAGCACCGAACCGGCATCGGCAGGCGACTCCTCGGCCACGCCGCCCTAGCCATCGCCGAGCGGGCAACGGGCAGTGCCATGTTCCTGTGGGTGTTGCAGCAGAACACCGCCGCCCAACAGTTCTACCGTGCCTGCGGAGCCACGTGCGTGGAGACGGCACCCGTGTCACCGCCAGGCGGAGACCCCACGCGACTCAACGGCACACCCAACGGGCTGCGTATGGCCTGGCCAGACGTGGCAGTGCTACGGCGTTGGGCTAATGCCGAGGCGGCAGAGTAGACCCAGCGGCTCCGCGCCGCACTTGGCGGCAACACGGTGGGAGGCGCTGTTGTCCGCGAGGGCGCTGTAGAACAGCACCCTGCCGTCCGCAGCGACGAGCGCAGCCCACGCGCGGACGACCACCGAGGCCAAGTTACGTCCCTGGTAGGCGTCTTGGGTCCGTACGCCGATCTCCGCGGCCCGCTCGGTCAATCTCGCACAGCGGGCCAAGCTCACCACCTGGTCCTCGCGGACGAGGGCGGCCCACGGCCCGTACTCACCCGACAGCCGCCGCCGCCACTCGTCAGGGTCCCAGCCGGTGGGCGCTCGAAGGTCACGCCGGTCGTGCACGAGCGACAGCCCAGGGGGAGCGGAGGGAAGCCGAGCCGGGGGAGTCAGCGTCCAGCACCGTGCGGCAGTGATGATGGCTGGTGTCTCGGGCGTCGCCACGGCATGACCGTCCAGGAACTCGGTCCGCCCGTCGTAGGTTGTCGCGGTGGCGAACACCGTGCCGCAGCCCAGACCGCCCGCGTCCCGGTCCCAGATCGTCTCCGCTTCCAGTCGCAGCAGCTCCAGCGCATCCACGAACGCGCCGCTTCAGCCCTCGTCTGACCGCGACGACTTGGTGCTGCTCACCACCAACAGCACCGCACCTATCGTCAACGCGACGTCCGCGACGTTGCCGACGAACCAGCCGTTGTAGTCGATGAAGTCCACAACGTGCCCCTGTGCGAACCCAGGCGCCCGGAACAAACGGTCCAGCAAGTGCGTGATCGCGCCACCCAGCAGCAACGCCAGCGCCGCGCCCTGCAACGACGACGATGGGCGAGTCGCGAACCGCAGCAGAATCACGACGGCCACCGCGGTGACGATCGTGAAGATCCACGTCGAACCCGCGCCGATCGAGAACGCCGCACCGGAGTTGTACAACAGCCGCAGCTGGATGAAGTCACCGAGCAACGACACCGGCGCCCGGCCCGACAACGCCGACACCGCCCTAAGCTTGGTCAACTGGTCGACGAGCACGACAAGCGCCGCGACGCCGAAAACCACCGGAATCCGCATCGCCAACGGGCGAGAAGCTGTGCTGTCCATTACCAGTCAGCCTAACGCGCCCGGAATTCGGTCGAACCCGGCCGCCCACAGCCGCTATAACTCACGACGTGTTACGCAAGTACCCGAGGACCCACCACCTCGCCGGCTCGCGCCTGCAGCCCGGCGACGAGGACCTGTCCTCGGTGCCGTTCCGCGAGGTCCAGGGCAAGTTCCTGGTCGTGGAAGAGAAGCTGGACGGCGCGAACTCCGCCATCAGCTTCACCGCCGACGGCACCCTGCAACTGCAGAGCCGCGGCCACTACCTCACCGGCGGACCCCGCGAACGACAGTTCGGGCAGCTCAAGGCATGGGCGGCCACGATCCAGCACGCCCTGTTCTCCCGCATCGCCGACCGCTACGTCGTGTACGGCGAATGGATGTACGCCAAGCACACCGTGTTCTATGACGCCCTGCCGCACTACTTCTGCGAGTTCGACGTCCTGGACCTCGCATCGGACACGTTCCTGTCGACCGCCGCGCGCCGAGAACTACTCGCCGGGCTACCGATCGCCTCCGTGCCGGTGCTGTACAGCGGCTCTGTGTCCACTTTGGGCGCATTGACGGCATTCGTTGGCCCATCCACGTGCAGGACTCCCTCGTGGAAGGACAACTTGGTCGCGGCGGCACAGGCGAGTGGCGTCAACCCCGCTCAGGTCACCTCCGAGACCGACATGTCCGAGGAGATGGAAGGCCTCTACATCAAGGTCGAGTCGGACGGCGTGGTCACCGGGCGCTTCAAGTGGGTCCGGCCGACATTCCTGACCGCGGTGCTCGACTCCGGCTCGCACTGGATGGACCGGCCCATCGTGCCCAACCAGCTCGCTGACCCGGCGGTGATGTATGGAGGTGTTTGAACGCCTGTGCCCGGCGCCTCCACACTGGACAGTGCCGTGGGCTCAGGTGCGCCAGGAGTTCCCGTGGATTCGTCGAATGGAAGACGTGCCACAGGACCCGTCGCACCACGGCGAAGGCGACGTCGAAGTGCACACCCGGATGGCGTGCGAGGCACTGGCTTCATTGCCCGCATGGCAAGCACGGCCCGCAGGGGAGCGGGTCCGGTTGTTCGCCACCGTGTTGCTGCACGATGTGGCGAAACCGTTCACCACACAGCGTTCCGACGACGGGATCACCGCACACGGACACTCCCGGATGGGCGACCTGATGGTCCGGCGGATCCTCTGGGAGATGGGCGCTCCGCCGGCGTGGCGTGAACACGTCGCCGCTCTCGTGCGACATCACCAGATTCCGTTCTGGACCGTCGAACGTGAGGACCTGCAACGGATCGCGTTCCGAGTGAGCCTCCTGGCGCGCAACGACGACCTCGTTCTCCTTGCCACAGCGGACATCCTCGGCCGCATCGCCGGCGACACCTCGGAGGTGCTCAGCAGCATCGCGCTCTACGAGTCGTACTGCGCGGAACAGCGGTGCCTGTCGACACCGCGGGAGTTCGCCTCGGACCACGCGCGGTTCATGTACTTCCGCACCCCCGGGCGGGATCCGGACTACGCGGCGTACGACGACACCCGGATGACGGTGACCCTGATGTCCGGTCTGCCGGGCGTCGGAAAGGACACCTGGATCTCGTCGCACCTGCCGGACGTGCCCCGGGTGAGCCTCGACGTTCTACGGGCCTCGCTGGGCGTCAAACCGACGGGGGACCAGGGCCGCGTGATCGACGCCGCGCACAAACTGGCGCGCTCGTATCTGCGTGACGGGAAGTCCTTTGTCTGGAACGCCACCAACATGTCCCGCCAGATCCGCGAACAGACCATCGGACTCGCGGCCGCATACAAGGCACGGATCGAGGTTGTCAGCCTGGAAGCAGCGATGTCGGTAATCCAAGCCCGCAACGCCGCCCGGACCGTACCCGTGCCAGCCGCCGTGATCGAGCGCCTCGCCAACAAATGGGAAGCCCCCGACCCCACCGAAGCCCACACAGTGAAATGGCTCAGCACATGACTGTGGGCCCCGAATCCCTCCGGGGCCCACACAGTCTGTGGCTGATCTAGTTCGACGATCGGCCTGCCGTCAGCAGTTGCAGAATCATGTCGAGCTTCTCACCCTGCGCCTTCTGGCCTTCCGTCAGCTTCTCGTGTCCCGCTTCCAGCTTCTTGTGGCCCTCATGCAGCGCCTTGTGGCCTTCCAGCAGCGTCTTGTGCCCGTCCAGCAGGCTCTTGTGCCCCTCCAACAGGTTGTTGTGGCCCTCCAGCAGCTTCGTCTGCCCCTCTTCCAGTTTCTTGTAGCTGCCTTCGAGGCGATCGAGGCGGCCCACCACCATCCGGTGGCCTGCCTCCAGCTTCGCCTGGCCCTCCATCAGCTTGGTCTGCCCGGTTTCCACAGCGGCCAGGCGCGTTTCGAGCTTCGCATGGCTCGCCACCAGCTTCGTCTGGCCGTCATCGAGGCGATCGAGCCGGCCCAGCATGGCTTTCTGGGTGAACTCGATCCGGTCGAGCCGTGTTCCGTGAGCCTTCTGCGTGGCGTGGAGTTGTTCGAGCTGCGTTCCGTGGTTGCGCTGGACTTCGGCGATGCCATCGACTTTCGCGTTCACCTTGGTGAGGAGCACGTAGCCATCGTCGATGTCGTTGCGAAGCTGAGCAACCCGTAGGTCTTTGTCGGGGGCGGTCATGGCAGGGGACCCTACCGCCCGAACCGAGGGTTGAATCGTTTCATGAAACCTCCGGTTCGAGGTCTACCGAGGTGGGTGATGCCTTGTCCCGCAAGCAATTCAGTGCACGATAGGTGCGGTTTACGGCGGCCGCGGCGCGGCGTTCCTTGCCCGTAGCCTCGATGTAGTTCTGGCTCGTGTTGAGATTCGCGTGGCCGAGCAGGGCCATGATCTCCGCGGCGTTCGCGCCGTCCTCGGCGAGCCGGGTCGCGAAGGTGTGGCGCAGGGCGTGCAGATTCGCGCCGGTGGGAACCTGATCGCGGATTCCGGCCCACTGGTAGCTGGTCTTGACCAGGTAGTCGAGGGCGCCGCGGCCGATCGGTTTTCCTTGGTAGTCCAGCAAAAGCGCCGTCGCAGGGCCGAATCGCTGGTGGGGGAACCGCTTGGCGCACGAGGCGAGGTACGCCTCGATCACACGCTCCAGCGGCGACTCGATCGGGATGGAGCGTTCGCGGCTGCCTTTGCCCTGGACGTGCAGCCGCTGCTCACCGGGGCGGCCGACCACCGAACTCCGTTGCAGGGCACGGACTTCCGCCGATCGAAGCCCGGCGACCAGCCCCAGCGCGATCACCAGGACGTCCCGTTCCGGCCACGGATCACGGGCCTTCCTCGCGCCGGCCGCGGCGGCCGCCAGGAGACGTTCGGGTGTGTCCTCACCGCGCAACGGCTTGGGCGCGGGCGGGGGAGCCTTGGGCCTGATGACCGCGCCCATCGGGTTGCCGTCGACGAGACCCTCGGCCACGCAGAACGTCAGGAACTGGTTCCAGGTCGACCATGCGCGGGCCACCGAGGTCTTGGCGTGCCCATCCGCGAACTCGCCAAAGGCAGTCCGGAGCGCCGACACCGTGAGATCGGAAATGGTTAGCTCACCTATGGATTTCCCCGTATCGGCGGCCAGTAGGGAAGTGACCCCACCAAGATCCCGCCGGTAGGCAGCAGTGGTGTGCGGAGAGTCCTTGCGAGGACGGCGTGCCAGAAAGAAGGCGTCCTGAGCGGCGAGCAGCATCACAAGATCTACATACCGCCACCCACCGACACTCCGCATAATTCAACCCCCGTAGAATTCATGCATAACGACCATTATGCATGAAACAAGCCCTGACTACCCGCGGATCGACCACCCAGCCACACCGGTCACATACGTCACGGTGACGTATGTGACCGGTGTGCTAGTACGACGACATTGACTTGCCCACCGCCGTTAGCCCATGAGGTACGGGGTGGAGCAGGCTGTAGGCGACCCCAGACGTTGCCTGGCAGGATTTCATGCCTGATATACCAGCGACCTGAAAGCTATGAACGTTAGGCGCTTGTCGGCCTTCAGGCGAACCACTGGACTATGAGGATGTGCACTTCGCGCTGGTCTTCCAGAATCAGGTAGACGACCTGCCCGGCAGCATCAGCCCCGAAGTGCCATCGACGAACCTCAGCTGACGGGTTGTCCTCGTGCTGTGGCGTCCCGTTCCAAGGAGTCAGCTGCAGCACGGAGAACACTTCTCGCAGTGCGGGTAGTGCCTGTGTTGGCAGGTGAGCGATCTGATCACGTACCGCGTCGTCTGGGACGAGTTTGTACAAAGCTACTGATCCAATCGCTTCGCGATCAGCGCGTCGATCTCATCCATCGAGCCAGCATCCGGATTGCTGCCAGTACGCAGAATCTGCTCGGCCTTGGCCAACACCCGGTAGTACCTACCGGGTTCCTCGATTTCGCCCGCAGCGATGTGGCGCCACTTGTTCAGCAAGTCATGGATCGGCCCGAGTTGCTTCAACTCCTTGGCCTTGTCTAATACGAGATCCCACTCGCGATCGAACTCGCTGCGCAGTGTGGCCGTCAGAGCTGCACGGATCGACTCCGGGTCGGATGGCACCGGCTGACGCGGCGGGACCGGTGCGGCGGCAGTCATCAAGCAACCCCTACGTTCGTGGACAGTTGGCCTGCTGAGTTTCTCAACACTGTAGCCGCTGAGCAGCCCCTCTCCGGGCAACGCCGCACCATCCGCTAAAGTTCGATAATCTACATTATGTCAAGTAACGGAGATCAGGGCTCTCCCCAGGCCTTGACGGCTGCCCTTCTCCAGGACGTCCTCCAGGAAGCCGCCGCCGAAATCACCCGATCGGTTGGATCAAGGCGGTACCCCCGGATGATGTCGGCGGACTCGTACAGCTCCAGCTTCGACTCGCTCAGGACGTGCTCGCACAGCTCGTCGGGTAACTCGGCATCGAGCTTGTCCCGATGCTGCTCGTCGACGAGTCTGCTGAGGTCCTGGAACCACTCGAGGTAGGTCCGCCATTCGGGCCGGTCCGCGAGGCGCGTCATCAACTCGGGCTCGCCACGGGTGACTGATGTCAGCTCCCCTGTGTCAGACGATGCGGCTGATCAACCTGTCGACGTAGCTGTCTTCGTCGGGCAACTCGAACCACGGCATCGCCGCGTTGAGCTGCGCGCGGCCGTGCAGGCTCAACCACAGCTCGACCGCGGTGTCGAAAGTCTCCTGTGGACGG
The DNA here is from genome assembly GCA_966244135.1 of uncultured Actinocrispum sp. Classification (GTDB taxonomy): domain Bacteria; phylum Actinomycetota; class Actinomycetes; order Mycobacteriales; family Pseudonocardiaceae; genus Kibdelosporangium. The sequence continues at coordinate 8,546 of CBIMJO010000124.1, forward strand.
TCACCCAACGCCTCACCGACCGCGTCGACCAACGGCTGCAGGGCCGCGAACCCGGCCTGCACCACATCCTGAGGCGGATCCCCCACAGCGTCGGTCCGTTTGTCGATGTGGAAGATCACCGCGTAGTGGCCGGGGTGTTCCCGTGCGTACGCGAGGTATGTGTGAGCCATGGCGTGCAACCCGTCGGAGGCACGCAGCTGGTCGCCGAGGGTCGCGAAGAACCGCTTCTTCACTTCATGTACAAGCGCGTCGAGGTCGCTGAAGTGCAGGTACAGCGCGGTTGGGCTGACCCCGGTCGCCGCGGTGACCGTGCGGACCGTGAGGTCGTCGAGCTGGTGGGTGTCCAGGAGTGCGGAGGTCGCCACGATGAGGGCTTCGCGTAGCTCCTCACCGGCGCCGCGACGGCTGCGTGGGCGGCTGGTGGTCACGGCTGAGAGCCTACTCAGCTCTAAGTTGACGCTTGTACATGTACAACTGTAAACATAATTCATGACCATCCTCAACCTGGCTGCCGCAGCGGTGCTGGCCCTGTCGCCTGCGCCAGCGACTCCCTTATGCGACAACGTGATCGTGGGTCTGGGCAGCGACACGACCGAGACGCTCTTCGATGCCTTCGCGGCGCACTACCCCGGCGCCGCGGTGGCCACTCACTGGGCCACGGGCTCCCCCACGATCTCATTGAAAGCCGGCTGCGCCCCGATCGACCGCCCGAACGGCTCGTCGCCTGGGATCGTGGCCCTGGCGACTCGGCAGATGGCCGCTGACGGCACGCCATGTATCGACTTCGCGCGCTCGGTGGCCCCGCGCTCCCCTGGCGCCCCTGCGGACTCTGTCTTCTACCCCATCGCCAACGATGGCCTCGACTGGGCGGCCAACGAGGTGACGAACGTCCCGGCGACTCTGTCCATCAGCCAGGTCGCGGACATCCTCGAGTGCCACGTGACGACGTGGGACCAGGTCGGCGGCACCTCGCACGCCACTATCGAGCCGTACCTCCCGGAACGCGGTCCAGGGCTGACAAATCTCCTGCACGCCCTCGTGGGCCTCGACCACCTTGGCCCGTGTGTGGGGATCACCCAGCAGGACAGTGGCGTGACCCCGGAGATCAAGGACAACCCGAACGCCATCGCCTTCTACTCGATCGGCAAGTACATCGGCCAGGCGGTCTACGGAATCGCGGACGTGCACGGCACCCTCCACCTTGGACACCTCGACGGCGCCCAGCCCACCGTCCTCAACCCCGCGACCGGCCGGGTCGAGGTCAACTATGGGCAGGTTCCCGGTATCAAAGGCATTCCAGCCCAGTTCCGGATTCCGGAGTGGGTGGTGGCTCGTACTCCGTCGACCATCACTCGGCTGGTCGAGTGGATCTGTACGAGTCCGGTGGCTCGCAGGGATATCGTGAACCACGGCTTCCTGGTGTCGCCGCAATGTGGGGTGCCGTCATGACGGTGTTGGTCACGGGTGGCTCGGGGTATCTGGCCGGCTGGTGTATCCGTTCGTTGCTGGATCAGGGGTACGAGGTTCGCACGACGGTCCGTGACCCGTCGCGCGAGGTCGGGTCCCCGGTCCAGGTCGTCCGTGCTGACCTCGGGAGCGTCGAGGGCTGGGCCGAAGCGGTCGATGGGTGCACATCCGTCCTGCACGTGGCCTCTCCGCTGCCCAAGGTCGAACCCAAGGACCCCGCGGACCTGATCGGCCCGGCCCGCGACGGAACCCTGCGTGTCCTGCAAGCGGCCTTCGAGGCCGGGGTTTCCCGGGTGGTGCTCACCTCGTCCAGTTCGACGGTCGGCCGGGACGAGACACAGTGGACGGACCCGGCGACGGCCAGGCCATATGTGCGTTCCAAGATCCTTGCCGAACAAGCTGCGTGGGATTTCGTGGCGGAGCGCGGGGTCAGCGATCGGTTGGTGACGATCGCGCCGGGCACGATGTTGGGACCGGTGTTGGGCAAGCATGTGCCGTACTCGGTGCTGGTTGTGGACCGTCTCCTGCGGGGCGCCATGCCGGGTCTGCCACGGCTGGGGTTCCCGTTCGTGGACGTGCGTGACGTGGCCGACCTGCATGTGCGTGCGTTGCGCACGCCGGATGCGGGTGGCCACCGTTTCCTGGCGACTACAGGGTTCCTGTGGTTGTCCGAGGTGGCGGAGGTGCTGCGGACCCGGTTGGGTGCGGTGGCCGCGAAGGTGCCCAGTCGCCGGCTGCCGGACGTGGCGGTTCGCTTGGTGGCGTTGTTCGACAAGGAACTGCGTCAGGTCGTCGGCGACCTGGGGGTGCGGACGAGCTACGCGACCAAGGCAGCGGAGACAACGCTCGGATGGCGTCCGCGTCCGCTGGCGGACACGATCGTCGACTGCGCGGAAAGCCTTCTGGGCTGAGGTTCATGAGGATGTGGGCTGTAGTCGCGCGGCCAGGAGTCCCTGGAAATGCGGGCACGTCATGATGTCGTCGTGCGTGCATGGGCCGCCCTCGATCATGTCGAGGGCGGCCTGTGCACGGGCGATCTGTGCCTGCAGCCGTTCGCGGTGGCGGACCATCACCTCGTGGCGGGCAGGTCCGGACGGGGCGGCCAGCATCGTCCGGATGTCGGCGAGTCCGAAGCCCGCTTCCTTGGAGATCAGGATCGCCGCCACCTGGTGCACGTCCGCGTCGGTGTAGCGGCGGCGGCCGCCCGAGCGGGCGGGTGTCAGCAGTCCTTCCGCTTCCCAGTGCCGCAACACGTGTGCCGGTAACCCGAACTGAGCCGCCACTTCGCCGATTGACTTCATGCCGACATTAAGTCGAACAATGGCGGTCATGTCGACGCTGCTCTCCCTCCTTGATGCCTTTGACGGTCTCCCCCAGGTTCGTGACCTGCGCGAACACACCTATCAGGCGTTGGGTGGCACCGTTGTCGACGTCGGCTGTGGTGGCGGGCGTGCCGTCGGCGAGCTGGCGGCACGTGGTGTTCGGGCCATAGGTGTCGATGTGGATCCCGGGATGGTCGAGGTGGCCCGGGAGCGGTGGCCGGCGGGCGAATTCCACGTTGGCGACGCCACCGCGCTCCCCCTCGATGACGGCTCGGTGACCGGATACCGCGCCGACAAGGTGCTGCACGCTCTCGCCGAGCCGGAGCGAGCCGTCACCGAGGCGCGCCGGGTCCTGGCCGTGGGCGGCCGTGCGGTGCTCGTCGGCCAGGACTGGGACACCTTCATCATCGACTCCGACGATCCCGAACACGTCCGCACGATCGTTCACGCTCGCGCGGACGGCATGCCCCGCCCCCGGATCGCCCGCCGGTACCGGAACCTGTTGCTGGACAACGGGTTTGTCGACGTCACCGTGGAGGTCCGGACGATCGTGTGGACGGATGCGTCGTGCCTGCCGTTGCTCGCGAACATCGGCGGCGAAGGCGCCTGGCTGGACGAACAAGCTGCCAGGGCACGTGACGACCGGCTGTTCGTCGCCGTCCCGATGCTCCTGGCCTCAGGGGCTAGCGCTGGTTGAAGTCTGGGCTTGGCGGAACCATGCGGCGTAGTAGGCCAGGTTGGTGTAGATCGCGGGCGACTGCGAGCAGGG
>CBIMJO010000125.1:0-12082 GCA_966244135.1 uncultured Actinocrispum sp.
AACTGTTGGCGGACATGGAAGCCACGGTCGACCTCGTGCTGTGCAACCCGCCGTACGTCCCGGACGACACGCCCGTCCCGCCGGAGGTCGCCGAGCACGATCCGCGCAAAGCGGTCTTCGGTGGCCCGGACGGCCTGGACATCATCAAACCGGTCATCGCGTGCGCCGCGCGCCTGCTCAAACCCGGTGGCCGCGTGGGTATCGAGCACGACGACAGCCAGGGCGAGTCCGTGCCCGCGTTGCTGGCCGCGCGCAAGGTTCTCTCCGAGGCCACCGACCACCGCGACCTCGCCGGGCGGCCAAGGTTCGCCACCGCCCGCCGAGGCTGACTGTTAACGCTCTGAAATGCGGTGATGCACAGGTGGTGTCCACAAGTCGCGACCGGACGGGCAAGGGATAGAGTTCCGGTGTGAGCACCCTGTACGACTGTTCCTTGCGCGAGGACCGGCAGGACGGACTCGCCGCGGCCGCCGGTGCGGTGCGGTCTGGGCGGCTCGTGGTCATCCCGACCGACACCGTGTACGGCATCGGCTGCGACGCGTTCGACAGCGGCGCCGTGCGGGCGCTGCTGGAGGCCAAGAACCGCGGGCCGGACATGCCGGTCGGCGTCCTGGTGGGCTCCTGGACGGCGGTCGACGGCCTGGTGCTGTCCGTGCCGGACGACGCCCGCAAGCTGATCGAGGCGTTCTGGCCGGGTGACCTGTCCATCGTGCTCCCGCACGCGCCCAGCCTGGCCTGGGACCTGGGGAACACCCGGGGCACGGTGATGCTGCGCATGCCGTTGCACCCGGTCGCCATCGAGCTGCTGCGTGATGTCGGCCCGATGGCCGTGTCCAGCGCGAACCGCTCCGGCCACCCGCCGGCCGCGACCGCGCAGGAGGCCCGCGACCAGCTCGGTGAGTCGGTGGCGGTGTATCTGGACGGGGGGCCGACCGGGGACCCGGTCCCGTCGTCCATCGTGGACCTGACCGGCAGCACCCCGATCCTGCTGCGGGAGGGCGCGGTCAGCCGCCAGGAGGTCGAGGACGCCCTCGGCGCCGAAGTCGCGAGTCCCGCGTGAGCAACAGACTTTGAAGGAGTTTTCCCGGTGACCATCGCGAGCCGGCGGGGCTGATCGAAGGTGCCGAGTACGGCCATCCCCCTCGCCGGACTGCCGATCCGTGAGTACCTGCTGGTCGCGCTGACCAGTGTGGCGCTGACCTTTCTGCTGACCGGGCCGGTGCGGCTGCTGGCGTTCAAGATCGGCGCGGTGGCCGTGCCCCGCGCCCGCGACGTGCACGTCACCCCGATCCCTCGGCTCGGCGGCCTGGCCATGTACCTGGGCATGTGCGGCGGGATGCTGCTGGCCCACCAGCTGCCGCTGCTGCGCCGCGCGTTCGAGTTCACCCTCGACCCGCTCGGCGTGATCGTCGGCGGCGGCGTGATCATGGCCATCGGCATGCTGGACGACCGGTTCGAGCTGGACGCGCTGACCAAGTTCGCCGGGCAGACGCTGTCCTCCGGGATCATCGTGCTGTTCGGCATCCAGTGGGTGCTGGTCTGGGTGCCGTGGGGCGGCAACGACGCCAGCGGCGGCGGGTCGCTGCTGTCGCTGGACATGAACCAGGGCGGCCTGCTCACCGTGGTGCTGTGCCTGGTGCTGATCAACGCGATGAACTTCGTCGACGGCCTGGACGGCCTTGCCTCCGGCATCGGGGTCATCGCCTCGGCCGCGACCTGCACGTTCTCCATGCACCTGCTGTCCCAGAGCGGCAACGACGTGATCAACTACGCGCCCGCGCTGATCTCGGTGACGCTGGCCGGCGCGTGCATCGGCTTCCTGCCGCACAACTTCCAGCCGGCCCGGATCTTCATGGGCGACTCCGGCTCGATGCTGATCGGCCTGACCCTGGCCGCGGCCAGCACCTCCGCCGCGGGCAAGCAGGTGCCCAGCGAGAACGGCCCGACCAACACCATCGCGCTGCTGTCCCCGCTGATCGTCGTGGCGGCCGTGCTGTTCGTGCCCACGCTCGACCTGCTGATGGCAGTCATTCGCCGAACTCGCCGCGGCCTGAGCCCGTTCCACGCCGACAAGATGCACCTGCACCACCGGCTGCTGGAGATCGGTCACTCGGTCCGGCGCGCGGTCCTGCTCATCTACCTGTGGGCCGCCGTGCTGGCGTTCGGGGCCGTCGCACTCAGCCTGTTCGACGGGTTCGTCGTGGGCTGGGTGATGGCGATAGGCCTCCTGATCGCATTGATCGTTTCCGCGGTACCTAGACTCAGATCACGATGAACAGCGAAAAGTATCCCGAGACGCACGGCGAGATCGTGCTGAGGCTGGCCGACGCCCAGCTGCGCTACCAGATCCGGCTGGTGCTGCCGGTGCTGGCGATCGCGGTGGTCACCGCGACGGTGCTCGCCGGATCGCACGGGTTGTGGGGGTCGCTTGTGGGGGCCGCGGTCGCGGTCGCGTCGTCGGCCTTCACGATGTGGCTGATGCGGATCAGCGCGCATCAGGGGCCGCATCTGGTGATGGCCGCCGCGTTGGGCGGTTTTGTCGGGAAGATGGTCATTCTGCTGATCGTTCTCACCCTGTTGGGCGACGTCACGGTGTTGCACCGCAACTCGCTCGCGTTCACTATGCTCGCCGGGGTGATCGTCGCCGCGGTCGCGGACGGGGTGGCCTTCAAGAAGACCAAGCTGCCGACGATTATCCCCAGTTAGACGCCAACAGTACGGGCGTTCTACGAGCTGGTAGCCTGCCCGCCGAGGGGCACCGCCGCCTTCCCGCGAGCCTTCCGGGGAGCCGCTGCGAAGTGCCTCCAGTACGTCAGGTACGTTAAGTCCCGAACGTGACGATTCCCCCGGCAGTGTGAAACGGCCGGCCGGGAGAACCGGAAGGAGCCCACTTGCGCACGCTGCTGCTGGCTGCGGGTGACGAGTTCGTACCGCCAGGCGCGGGTGACTTCGACCTGCCGCCGATCTTCGGCTCGGTCACCAAGCCGATGATCCTGCTGGTGTTGTCGGTGGTCATCATCGTGGCGTTCTTCCTGATCGCCACGCGGAGCCTGAAGATCGTGCCGGGCAGGTTCCAGTTCCTGGCCGAGTCGGTCTACGACTTCGGGCGCAACAACATCGCCCGGGACCAGATCGGTTCGAAGGACTTCCGCCCGTTCGTCCCGCTGATTCTCTCATTGTTCACCTTCGTTCTGGTGAACAACCTGTTCGGGCTGATCCCGATCATTCAGTTCCCGACGCTCTCGCACTTCGGGTTCCCGCTCGCGCTGTCGCTGTTCGTGGTCTACCCGACGTACCACTTCGTCGGGTTCAAGCGGCACGGCTGGCACTACCTGAAGAAGGAACTGATCCCGCCGAGCGCGCCGAAGGTCATCGCCTACGGCCTGATCGCCCCGGTCGAGTTCTTCCTGAAGTTCTTCATGAACCCGATCACGCTGGCGATCCGGGTGTTCGCCGCGATGTTCGCCGGTCACCTGATCCTGCTGCTGTTCACGCTCGCCGGCGAGTTCCTGCTGATCGAGGCGGGCGGCCTGCTGAAGCCGGTGTCGGTCATCTCCTTCGCCTTCGCCATCGCGATGACGTTCCTGGAGGCACTGATCCAGGTCGTCCAGGCCTACATCTTCGCCCTGCTGTCGGCCAGCTACATCGGCATGGCACTGGCGTCGGACCACTGATTTTCAGCAACGAATAAGCCTTGCGATCCACGGCGAGCGCCGCGGACCGAGTGAAAGGGAAGTTTCAAAGTGAGTGCTGCTCTTGTTCTCGCCCAGGCCGCCGAAACCGCGCCGATCAACATCAACAAGGGTCTGTCGCTGATCGGTTACGGCCTCGGCGCCATCGGCCCGGGTATCGGCGTGGGCCTGATCTGGGCCGCGGTCATCAACGGCACCGCCCGCCAGCCGGAGGCGCAGGGCAAGCTGATGGGTATCGGCTGGTCCACCTTCGCCCTGGTCGAGGTGCTCGCCCTGATCGGCCTGGTGTTCTACTTCCTCGCCTCGACCCCCTCCTGATCACCGGCCCGCCACTCTAGGGAGACGTCGTGGTCAATCTCTACCTCGCAGCGGAGACATCGCCGAACCCGGTGATCCCGCACCCGGCCGAGATCATCCTCGGCCTGGTGACCTTCCTGCTGCTGCTGTTCGTGGTGTGGAAGTTCGTCGTCCCGCGCTTCGTGGCGCTCTACTCCGAGCGTGCCGAGAAGATCGAGGGCGGCATCGAGAAGGCCGAGCGCCTGCAGGCGCAGGCCGAGGAGAACCTCGAGAAGTACAAGGCGCTGCTCGCCGACGCGAACGCCGCCGCCGCGCGCATCCGTGACGACGCGCGCATCGAGGCCGAGCAGATCCGTGAGGAACTGCGGGTGCAGGCCCAGGAGGAGGCCGCGCGGATCGTCGCGCAGGGCCGCAACCAGCTCGAGGCCCAGCGGGCCCAGATCGTCGCGGAGCTGCGGGCCGACCTCGGCCGCACCGCGGTCGAGCTGGCCAGCCGGATCGTCGGCGAGTCGCTGGAGGAGGAGGCCCGCCGCCGCGGCACGGTCGACCGTTTCCTGGAAGAGCTGGACTCCGTTTCGGCGCCCGCGAAGAAGTAGGGGACGGCGAAGATGACGCTGCTGCACGCCGCGAGCCGGGAGGCGCTCGCCTCGGCCGAGCTGAAACTGCTCGACCTCGCCGAGTCGGGCGCCGCGCTGGACACCGTCGGCGAGGAGCTGTTCGGCGTGGTGGGCCTGCTCACCCGCGAGGCCGCGCTGCGCCGGCCGCTGGCCGACTCGTCGGCCGAGCCGGAGCGCCGGGCCGATCTGGTGCGCCGGCTGCTGAGCGGCAAGCTGTCCGACGACACCGTCGGGCTGCTGGTCTCGGTGGTCAGTGCGCGCTGGTCCAACCCGCGTGAGCTGGTCGACGGGATCGAGTCGCTGGGCCGCACGGCCCTGCTGGTCGCCGCGGAGCGCACGGGCACGCTCGACACGGTCGAGGACGAGCTGTTCCGGCTGGGCCGGATCGTCGCCGCCAACGGTGAGCTGGAGCGGCTGCTGTCCGTCTCGGCCGCGCAGGCCGAGGCCAAGCTGTCGCTGCTGCGCTCGCTGACCGCCGCCAAGGTGAACCCGACCACGGAGAAGCTGGCCGAGGCGCTGGTGTCCTACCCGCGCGGGCGGCGGGCCGTGGAGGGCCTCGAGGAGCTGGCCGACCTGGCCGCCAAGCGCCGGGAGCGCTCGGTCGCCCACGTCACCTCCGTGGTGGCGCTGACCGAGCAGCAGCAGGACCGGCTGACGGCGACGCTGACCCGGATCTACTCGCGGCCGATCGCGCTGCACATCGAGGTCGACCCGGACCTGCTCGGCGGCATGGTGATCAAGGTCGGCGACGAGATCATCGACGGCAGTGCGGCGGGCCGCCTGGACGCCGTCCGGCGCCGGCTGGCCGGCTGACCCAGAGCATTTGTGAAGTAACGAAAGCGAGAGCGGGAAGACATGGCGGAGCTGACGATCTCGTCGGACGAGATCCGCAGTGCGATCGAGAACTACGTCTCCGGTTACACGCCGGACGTGACGAAGGAAGAGGTCGGCACCGTCACCTCGACCGGTGACGGCGTCGCCTACGTCGAGGGCCTGCCCTCGGCGATGGCCAACGAGCTGGTCGAGTTCCCCGGTGGCGTGCTCGGCGTGGCGCAGAACCTGGACGTGCGCGAGATCGGTGTCACCATCCTGGGTGACTACGAGACCATCGAGGAGGGCCAGGAGGTCAAGCGGACCGGCCGGATCCTCTCGGTGCCGGTCGGCGACGGCTTCCTCGGCCGGGTGATCAACCCGCTGGGCCAGCCGCTGGACGGGCTCGGCGAGATCGTCGCCGACGACTCCCGCGTGCTCGAGCTGCAGGCCGCCACCGTGGTGCAGCGCCAGCCGGTGAAGGAGCCGCTGCAGACCGGCATCAAGGCGATCGACGCCATGACGCCGATCGGCCGCGGCCAGCGCCAGCTGATCATCGGCGACCGCAAGACCGGCAAGACCACGGTCTGCGTGGACACGATCATCAACCAGAAGCAGGCGTGGGAGACCGGCGACCCGAAGCAGCAGGTGCGCTGCATCTACGTCGCCGTCGGCCAGAAGGGCTCCACCATCGCGGCCGTCAAGACCGCACTGGAGGCGCACGGCGCGATGGAGTACACCACCATCGTCGCGGCCCCGGCCTCGGACTCCGCCGGCTTCAAGTGGATCGCCCCGTACACCGGCTCGGCCCTCGGCCAGCACTGGATGTACCAGGGCAAGCACGTCCTGATCGTGTTCGACGACCTGACCAAGCAGGCCGAGGCCTACCGCGCGCTGTCGCTGCTGCTGCGCCGCCCGCCGGGCCGCGAGGCCTACCCGGGTGACGTCTTCTACTTGCACTCCCGCCTGCTGGAGCGCTGCGCGAAGCTGTCCGACGACCTGGGCGCGGGCTCGATGACCGGCCTGCCGATCATCGAGACCAAGGCCGGTGACATCTCGGCCTACATCCCCACCAACGTCATCTCGATCACCGACGGCCAGTGCTTCCTCGAGTCGGACCTGTTCAACCAGGGGCAGCGCCCGGCCATCAACGTCGGTGTGTCGGTGTCCCGGGTCGGCGGTTCGGCGCAGATCAAGGCCATGCGCAAGATCTCCGGTTCACTGCGTATCGACCTGTCGCAGCACCGCGAGCTGGCCGCGTTCGCCGCGTTCGCCTCGGACCTGGACGCCACCTCGAAGGCCCAGCTGGACCGCGGTGACCGGCTCTACCAGCTGCTCAAGCAGGGCGCGTACTCGCCGGTGCCGGTCGACGAGCAGGTCATCTCGATCTTCATCGGTACCCGCGGCCTGGCCGACTCGGTCCCGGTGGAGGACGTGCGCCGGTTCGAGCGCGAGCTCATCGACCACATCCGCCGCCAGCACGGCGGTATTCTCCAGGAGATCCGCGACACGAAGGACCTCTCGGACGAGCTGATCGACCGCCTCGGTGAGGTGGTCGGCAAGTTCAAGGAGCAGTTCACCGCCTCCGACGGCTCGTCGGTCGTGGACACGCCGGCCGACGCGATGGAGGCCGACAAGGTCGGGCAGGAGTCGGTGAAGGTGCACCGGCCAGCCCCGAAGAAGTGATCGGGTAGCCAATGGCCGCACAGCTTCGCGAACTACGCCAACGGATCCGCTCGACCCAGGGCCTGGGGAAGATCTTCAAGGCCCAGGAGGTCATCGCGACCACGCGGATCAGCCGGGCGCAGGCACGGGTGCAGGCCGCCCGGCCGTACGCGACGGAGATCACCAACGTGCTCTCCGCGCTGGCCGGGGCCGCCGCGTCGCTCAACAACCACCCGCTGCTCACCGAGCGTCCCGAGCCCAAGCGCGCCGCCGTGCTGGTGGTGACCAGTGACCGTGGCCTGTGCGGCGGTTACAACGCCAACGTGCTGCGCGCCGCGGAGGAACTGGTCTCGCTGCTGCGCAGCGAGGGCAAAGAGCCGCTGCTGTACCTGATCGGCCGCAAGGCGGTGTCGTTCTACACGTTCCGCCAGCGCGAGTTCGTCGCCTCGTGGGGCGGGTTCTCCGAGACGCCGCGCTACGAGAACGCGCAGACCGCGGGCGAGCTGCTCGTCCAGGCCTTCATGCAGGGCGAGGACGACGGCGCCGACCACGGCGGCGTGGACGGCGTGCTCGGCGTGGACGAGCTGCACATCGTCTACACGGAGTTCCGCTCGATGCTCTCCCAGGTGCCGACCGTGAAGCGGATCGCGCCGATGGAGGTCGAGTACTCCGAGGAGCAGCCGGAGACCACGCCGATCAGCTACACGTTCGAGCCGGGCGCGGACCAGCTGCTGGCCGCGCTGCTGCCCAAGTACATCAACACCCGGATCTTCGCAGCGCTGCTGGACTCGGCGGCCTCGGAGTCGGCCGCCCGCCGCACCGCGATGAAGGCGGCGTCGGACAACGCACGTGATCTGGTCGCGGCCCTGTCGCTGGAGGCCAACCAGGCGCGGCAGGCCCAGATCACCCAGGAGATCAGCGAGATCGTCGGTGGCGCCAACGCGCTCGCCGCAGCAGGAAGTGATGACTAGCGATGACTGCCACCCAAGAACCCACTGCCACCGGTCGTATCGTGCGGGTGACCGGCCCGGTCGTCGACGTCGAGTTCCCTCGCGGCGCGGTGCCCGAGCTGTTCAACGCCCTCAAGGTCGACATCGAGTTCGAGCAGCTCAAGAAGACTGTGACCCTGGAGGTCGCCCAGCACCTGGGTGACAACCTGGTCCGCACGATCTCCATGCAGCCGCAGGACGGCCTCGTGCGCGGCACCCCCGTGCGCGACACCGGCAAGGCCATCGCCGTGCCGGTCGGCGACATCGTCAAGGGGCACGTGTTCAACGCCCTGGGCGACTGTCTCGACGAGCCCGGCTACGCCGCGGACGCCGAGCGCTGGACCATCCACCGCAAGCCGCCGGCGTTCGACCAGCTCGAGGGCCGCACCGAGGTGCTGGAGACCGGCCTCAAGGTGATCGACCTGCTCACCCCGTACGTGCAGGGTGGCAAGATCGGCCTGTTCGGCGGTGCCGGCGTGGGCAAGACGGTGCTGATCAAGGAAATGATCACCCGTGTCGCCAAGAACTTCGGTGGCACCTCGGTGTTCGCCGGGGTCGGCGAGCGCACCCGTGAGGGCAACGACCTCATCCTGGAGCTGGGCGAGGACGGCACCATCAACGACACCGCCCTGGTGTTCGGCCAGATGGACGAGCCGCCCGGCACGCGTATGCGGGTCGCCCTGTCCGCGCTGACCATGGCGGAGTACTTCCGCGATGTGCAGAACCAGGACGTGCTGCTGTTCATCGACAACATCTTCCGGTTCACCCAGGCCGGTTCCGAGGTGTCGACCCTGCTGGGCCGCATGCCCTCGGCCGTGGGTTACCAGCCGACGCTGGCCGACGAGATGGGTGAGCTGCAGGAGCGGATCACCTCCACCCGTGGCCGGTCGATCACCTCGATGCAGGCCATCTACGTGCCCGCCGACGACTACACCGACCCGGCACCGGCCACCACCTTCGCCTTCCTGGACGCCACCACCGAGCTCTCGCGTGGTGTGTTCCAGAAGGGCATCTTCCCGGCGGTGGACCCCCTGTCCTCCAGCTCGACCATCCTCGACCCCACGATCGTCGGTGACGAGCACTACCGGGTCGCGCAGGAGGTCAAGCGGATCCTGCAGAAGTACAAGGAGCTGCAGGACATCATCGCGATCCTGGGCATGGACGAGCTGTCCGAAGAGGACAAGCTCACCGTGAACCGGGCTCGGCGTATCGAGCGGTTCCTCTCGCAGAACATGCTCGTCGCCGAGATCTTCACCGGCCAGCCCGGCTCCACCGTCCCGGTCAAGGAAACCGTCGAGGCCTTCGACAAGATCGCCAAGGGCGACTTCGACCACATCCCCGAGCAGGCGTTCCTCGGCATCGGTGGCCTCGAAGACCTCGAGAAGAAGGCCCGCGAACTCACCGGCAAGTAGTTTCCACCCGTTCTGATGAAGGCTCCCGCGAGCGCAAGCTCGCGGGAGCCTTTATCATTTCCGCTTGAACATAGCGAGAGAGCGGGTTGACCGTGTCAGTAATCGTAAGGGCGATCCTGGTTCTGGGTATCGCTGGTGTGCTGTTCAGTTCCATCGGTGGCGAAAACGGTACGTCCGATGAGCATTTCGCCGTAGCGACCTCTCATGCGATGGAAAGCAGTTATTAGGGGCACCGGTGATGAGATCGTTCTCGGCTATCCGAAGGGCCGGGAACGATCTTTTCTCATATGATCCTCATGTGCGGCCGGTTCGGCCGTTCGTACGAACCTGGTTCATGCGTTGTAGTTGGGGCGGTATCATTTCACCGTCGGCAGGGGGCGGTTATCGGCTGTGGACATGCTCAGTGACTCTAGGGAAGGGTCGGAAGCATGCTGCGGAGCTTTGTGGCTTGGCTGGACCAGTATCTCACTGGTGAAGGGCCGTCCGCTGTCCTGCGGGCGGTGCTCGGGTTGTTGTCATTCGCTGCCTTACTCGGTGCGCTGCTGGGCAGTTCCGCCGTCAAGGCCGGCGTGATCGTGGCAGTGCTCCTGGCGATGTTGAGCGCGGCGCTGCTGTTGGTCGCCGATCGCAGGTCGATCCGCAGCGAGCTGGGCGTCTATCGCACTCTGCTGTCCCACTACGGCAGGGTCATCGACCAAATGCACCCCGCGTACCAGGTGATCTCCTGGGACCAGACCGCCTACGTCGTCAATGACCGTGGCGACACGAACGAGTTCGCCACTCTGCGACTGCGCATTCTGAGCCCGGGCATGTATTTCGTGCGTCTGATCTTCGGCTGTGGCTGGCCACAGCCGCCCAGGTGCCGTCGGCGGGTCAACCTCAGTGTCCGGAACCTGCTGGATGATGGCATCCCGGGAACCACGCCGAAGTACACCAGGTCGTGGCTGACCGATGGGAAGTTCGACCTGATGATCCATCTCCAGAAGCCGCCACGTGAAGGCAGTGAGATTCGGCTCGTGGTCGCCATGGACTGGCCTGGTAAGTGCCAGCCCTTGATGAACCGGAAGATCGACGATTTTGGTTTCAACTTCGTTCACTCGGTCGAGTTCGTCCGTTACCGGATTGTGCTGCCGCTCGGACGTGAGGCGTACTACGAGCCCATTGGTTTCGAACCGGGTGACCCGAGCTTTCGAATTGACGCCTCCCTCGGCGACGATGGTCGCTCGCAGTACACCTTCACCGGAGTCGACCTTCAAATGCGTCGGACGGTAGGAGTTCGGCTAGAGGTGAAGAGTGAGGAAAATGCCGGTTCTCCGCAGCAGTGGCAGGTTACGGAAGCGGTGAAGTGACGCAGGTCCTCGCGGCTTGTTCGGTTGTTCGTATTCGTCCGGTTGGTCTTCGGTGTGGTTGGCCGCAGCCGCCTCGGCAGCGCCGCCACGTCGTCGTGGGTGTCCGCGCCAGCTGACAGAGGGCCGGGGCCCAGCCGAGATCGCCGGAGAGGGGCTTTTCGCACGTTGGGACCAACCGCGGACCGCCGCTCCGGCGATACACTCCGAAGGCCGGGAAGGGCGCGCAGCTATTGGACATGCTTCGGACCACGGAGGTGGGAGGCATGCTTCGCAGCTTTGCCGTGTGGCTGGACGTGCATCTGGTGGGGCCGTCCGGTGTGATCCGTGCGTTGGTCGATCTGCTCGCATTCGCCGTTTTGCTGGGCGCGTTGCTCGGCACTGTGGCGATCCAGGTGGGGGTGCTCGTCGCGGCCCTGTTCGGGCTGGTGGGCGCGGTGTTGTTGTTGATCGCGGACCGTCGTTCGATGCGCCGGGAGCTGACCCAGGTGCGTGCCGAGGAGCGGGAGGCGGCTCGAGCCCAGGCGGGATGACGGCTGGGTATATGTCGCAACGAGACACACACTTACTACTTTCGGCAGTTATGGGTGGGCCGCTCGGACACAAGAATGCTCCTGCACATGTGTCTCGAGGGGAGCCTTGAATTGTCCTCATTACCCAGCAGGGGTAGATCGATTGCCGCGCTTGGCGTGGCGGCGGTGGCGGTGGCGCTGCTGCCGGTGCTGAGCACCGCGGGGACGGCGCAGCCGGACAACCCATGGACGAAGGTCGCGGCCAACGGGCTCGCGGCGAAGTCGGCCAAGCAGGCGGATATCCGCACCGCACGGTATGCGGGGTACACGCTGGACCGGGCGACGATGAAGACCAAGCTGGACACCAACGCGCGGGAAGTCACCCTGCCGACGCCGCAGGGCACGTTCCAGCGGTTCTCGCTGACCGAGTCGCAGGTGATGGAGCCGGGCCTGGCGGCCGCGCACCCGGAGATCAAGACGTACGCGGGCAAGGGCATCGACGACGCGACCGCGACCGTGCGCGCCGACCTGACGCCGCTGGGGTTCCACGCGTCGGTGCGTTCGCAGAGCGGCCAGTGGTATGTCGACCCGTACTACCACGCGGACCAGAGCCTGTACGCCAGCTACTACGGTCATGATGTCTCCAACGGCGGGAACGTGCTGAAGGAGAAGGACCTCGTCGGCGCGGCCAAGGCGCTGCAGCCGATCACCGCTGGCCCGGTCGTGAAGCTGCGGACCTACC
>CBIMJO010000126.1:0-12074 GCA_966244135.1 uncultured Actinocrispum sp.
TCCGGATCGACTGGCCGATGGCCCGCTGTTCCTCGGTGTTAGCGATCGACGCTGTGCCACTGACCACACCTTCATTAGAACGTGTTTCAGTTCTGAGAACAACCCCGGGAATAGGTGCGATTGGCGGCGAAGCGGTACACTACGACCCGAAGTGGAACAGGTTTCAGCAAGGGGATCGGATGACAGCGACACCGTCAAGCGCGCTTGGTGAGGACGAGCTGGGCTCGGCGGCGCAACGCGACCGGCGCAAGCGCATCCTGGACGCGACCATCGCGTTGGCCACCAAGGGCGGCTACGACGCGGTGCAGATGCGCGCCGTCGCCGAGCGCGCCGAGGTCGCCCTGGGCACCCTGTACCGCTACTTCCCGTCCAAGATCCACCTGCTGGTCTCCGGCCTGGCGCGGGAGTTCGAGCGCAACCAGGAACGCATCGAGAAGGCGACGGTCCCTGGCGACACCCAGTACGACCGCGTGCTGTTCGTCCTGGGCCGCGTGACCCGCGCCATGCAGCGCGACCCCCACCTCACCGAAGCGATGACCCGCGCCTTCATGTTCGCGGACACCTCGGCGGCGGCGGAAGTCGACCACGTCAGCCGCCTGATGGAGCGCATGTTCACCCGAGTGATGCACGAAGGCGACCCCACCGACGAAGACAAGGCGATCGCCAGAGTGATAGGAGACGTCTGGCTGTCCAACCTGGTCTCCTGGGTGACCCGCCGAGCCTCAGCCACAGACGTGACAACCCGCCTGGAACTAACGGTCCGCCTACTCCTCAAAAAAGACTGACCCACCCACCCGAATTTTCGCAGCCCCCACCACTCCCGGGGGCGACCCCGATGCCAGTCTGCCGGCGGCAGCGGGGTCGACCCAGGGTTGAGGCGTGCGAGTGGGCCGTTCGCACGGGGTTCGCTCGGACGGGTGACTTGGCCTAACCGAGGGTGCCGCTGATGGAGGCGTGGCCTTTCAGGAGGTTGCGGGCGATGGTGCGGCGCTGGATCTCGTCGGTGCCCTCGTAGATGCGCAACAGCCGCAGTTCGCGGTACCAACGCTCGATCGGCAGCTCACGGGTGTAGCCCATGCCGCCGTGGATCTGCAGGACGCGGTCGACGATCTCGTTGGCCTTCACGCCGCCGTACAGCTTCGCCATCGACTGCGCCTGCCGCGAGTCCATGCCCTGCTCGACCTGCCAGGCCGCGTGCAGCACGAGCCACCGCAGCGCCTCGATCTCCACCGCGGAGTCGGCGATCATCCACTGGATCGCCTGCCGCGTCGCGATCGGCTGGCCGAACGTCTCGCGGGTGTTCGCGTAGTCGATGCCCATCTGCACCAGGCGTTCGCAGGCGCCGATCGCCCTGGCGGGCAACAGGTAGCGGCCCTGGCCGATCCAGCGCATGGCCAGCTCGAAGCCGCGGCCCTCCTCGCCGAGGATGTTGCGGGACGGCACGCGCACGTTGTCGAACGTCAGCGCGGCCGGGCCCCACTCGCCCATGGTGTCGATGGGGTGCGACTTCCAGCCCGCCTCGCGGTCGACCAGGAAGCACGTGACGCCGCCGTTGGCGCCCTTCTCTTTGTCTGTCACCGCGAAGACCATGGTGAAGTCGGCTTCGTTGCCGCCGGTGATGAACGTCTTCTCGCCGCTGATGATCCAGTCGTCGCCGTCGCGGCGCGCGGACGTGCGGATCGCGCGCGCGTCGGAACCGGCGCCCGGCTCGGTGATCGCGAAGCAGGAGATCCGCTCGCCGCCGATCGTCGGCTCGAGGTAGGTCTTCTTCTGCTCTTCGTTGGCGTAGAACAGGATGTTGTCCGCCGAGCCGCCGAACCGGAACTGCACGAACGAGCGGCCCAGCTCGGCCTCGATCAGCGCGGCCATGGTCGCGCCCAGGTTCATGCCGCAGTACGCCTCGGGCGTGAGCACGCCCCAGAAGCCGGACTCCTTGGCCTTCAACTGAAGCGCGCGCAGCTCGCCGCGGTCCAGCCCGGGCTGCCCGGCCCGTTCCCGGCGCAGCACCTCGGGCTCCAGCGGCATGATCTCCTTGCGCACGAACGTCCGCACCCAGTCGCGGACCTCGCGCTGCTCCTCGGTGAGCGAGAAGTCCATTGTCCCTCCTTAGAGTCGGCGTCCGCCGTCGACGTAGATGGTCTGGCCGGTGATGAACGACGACGCGTCGCTGACCAGGAACGAGATGATGTTGGCGATGTCCTCGGGCTGGCCGACGCGGCGCACCGGGGTGATCTCGGCGCTGCGGGCGGCGAGCTCGTCGGCGGTGATGCCCAGGCGTTCCGCGGTGGCGGCGGTCATCTCGGTGACGATGAAGCCAGGGGCGACCGCGTTCACGTTGATGCCGAACGGGCCCAGCTCGATGGCGAGCGTGCGGGTGAAGCCCTGGATGCCCATCTTGGCGGCGGAGTAGTTGGCCTGGCCGCGGTTGCCGAGCGCGGAGACGCTGGACAGGCTGACGATCTTGCCGTATTTCTGGGCGACCATGTGCTTCTGCGCCGCTTTGGCGGCCAGGAACGCGCCCTTGAGGTGGACGCCGATCACGGTGTCCCAGTCCTGCTCGGACAGCTTGAACAGGAGGTTGTCGCGGGTGACACCGGCATTGTTGACCAGGATGTCCAGCCGGCCGAACTCCTCGGCCGCGCGGTCGGCCGCCGCGGTCACCTGGTCGGCGTCGGTCACGTCAGCGCCCACGGCGATCGCACGGCCGCCCGCCGCCACGATCGCGTCCACAGTGGACTTCGAGGCCGCCTCGTCCAGGTCGAGCACGACGACCGCGGCCCCGTCAGCCGCGAGCCTGCCCGCCACCGCCGCACCGATCCCCCTGGCCGCCCCGGTCACCAGGGCCACCCGTCCGTCCAGCGCCGCCATCTGCGAATCCTCCACGGTGAGAGAGCCTTATCGCTGAAAACCATACGGTGTTAGGTATAGTCAGAGCATAACTCCGAGAGGACCTGGATGCCACGGCCGAGCACACCCCTCCTGAGCAAGGACCGGATCAGAGCGGCCGCCCTGGAGATCATCGACCGGGACGGCCTGCCCGGGCTGTCCATGCGCCGCCTCGCGGCCGAGCTCGGCGTCCAGGCACCGTCCCTGTACAGCCATTTCGCCACCAAGGACGCCCTGCTGGACGACGTCTGCGACGAGATCATGTCGGCCGTCGACGTCTCCGGCTTCGCCACCGGCGACTGGCAGACGGGCGTCCGGAAGTGGGCGAGGTCATACCGCGCGGCGCTCGCCGCGCACCCCAACATCGTGCCGTTCCTGGCCGGCGGCCCGGCCCGCCGTGACTCGGCGTTACGAGTGGCGGACGCCGTGCACGGCGGGCTGGTCCGCGCCGGCTGGCCGCCGAAGTACGCCACGATGATCGGCGCCTCGACGAAGTACCTGGTCCTCGGCGCCGCGATCGGCTCGTTCTCCCGGGGCTTCGAGGACGACGTGCAGGTCTACCTGGATCGGTACCCCAACCTCAACCAGGCGCACAGGCTCGCCGAGCACGCCGACGAGATCGACCAGGGCTCGTTCGAGCTGGCCCTCGACTCCTTCCTGCACGGCCTGTCGGCCCTGCACAGCGCGGTGTCCCCGGCCTGAAAGTGGTGAAATGGGCGGGTGCGCCCGCTGCCTTTCGTCGGCCGCGACGCGGTGCTCGGCGAGATCAGCGCCGCGCTGGCCGCGCCGCGCGGTGGCCTGATCCTGCTGACCGGCCCGGCCGGCGCGGGCAAGACCCGGATCGCGGCCGAGGTCGCCGACCAGGCCGAGGGGTACCGGGTCGTGTGGTCCTGGTGTCACCCGGCCGGGAGCGTGCTGGAGCCGTGGGCGCAGATCCTGCGGGACCTGGACGCCTCGCTGAGCACCGCCGCGCAGGCGACCGACCCGGACGGCGCGCGACGGCAGTTGACCGGCAATATCGCGTCCGTGCTGCGGGCGAACGCTCCGCTGTTGATCGTTCTCGACGACGTGCACGACGCCGACGCCTCGTCGTTGCGGCTGCTCACCGAGCTGGTGGCGACCGCGCGGACCTCGAAGATCGTGTTCCTGGCGACCGCGCGGGACGACGACCTGGCCTGGCAGGACCGGGTCGCGGCGCGGGCGGCACTGCATGGGCAGGCGACTTCGCTGCCGGTCGGACCGCTCAGCCGGACGGACATCGGCGCGCTGGTCGAGTCGGCCACCGGGCGGCGCCCGTTGGAAGACGAAGTTTCCTCGATCTTCGCCCGGACCGGCGGTGAGGCGTTCTACGTCACCGAACTCATCCGCTACGACCAGGATCTGCCCAGTTCGGTGCGGACCGCGGTGGCGGCCCGGCTCTCGGCGTTGTCGCCCAAGACCGCCCAAGCCCTGACCACAGCAGCTGTTCTGGGTGTCCGGTTTGGACTGGACGTGCTCGCCGAAGTGCTCACTGTGGACATTCATGAGCTGCGAGCGATGCTGGCCGATGCGGCGTCGGCCGGGTTGCTGGCGCGAGTCGAACCCGGGTCAGCGAGTTTCCCGCACCAGTTGCTCAGGGACGCCGCCTACCAGAGCCTTCCGCCGGACGAGCGGGCGAGTGTCCATCTGCGGACGGCGGAAGTGCTTGCCCGGCAGCAGGAACGCAACGCTCAGGTCGCCCATCACCTGCTGTCGGCCGGGCCGGAACACACTCAAGAGGCCGCCGAGTACGCGTGGCAGGCCGGAGATGATGCCGCTCGGCTGCTCGCGTACGACGACGCAGTGACCTGGTACACGCGTGCCGCGGAGACGATCAGAGCACCGGAGTTGTTGGTAGCGCTGGGGACCGCGCGGCTGGGCACCGGCGACCGGGAGGGGGCACGGGCGGATTTCCTGCGCGCGGCAACGGTGGCCGACGACCGGCCGGACCTGCTCGCGCGTGCTGCCTTGGGGTTGGGGAGCTTTGAGGTCGACCTGCTCGATCGGGCGCAGGTCGACCTGTTGGAGCGGGCACGTGCACAGCTGGTCGAGGGCGAACTCAAGGCCATGGTCACCGCGCGGCTTTCCATTGCCACGTCGCTGATCGAGCCCGAGGAACGGCGGATCGCCCTGGCCGAGGAGGCTTTGCGGATCGCGCGGGACTGTGACTCACCGTCGGCGATCGGGCAGGCGTTGGCCGCGATGTGCGATGCGCGGCCGGGGCCGGACTTCTGCGCGGACCGGCTGGCGTGGTCGGGTGAGATCATCGCGGTGGCGCGGGCGATCCGCGATCCCGGGCTGGAGCTGCTGGGCCGGCGGTTGCGTGTCGTGGCGTTGCTGGAGACCGGTGGGCAGGCCGATGCCGAGATGCTCGCGTTCGAGACCACCGCGAAGCCGCTGGACCAGCCACAGTACGAGTGGTTCGTGCCGTTGTGGCGGGGAATGCGGGCGCTGGCGGAGAAACGGTACGACGACTGCCGCACTTTTCTGGCACAGACCGAGGAGCTGGGGCGCCAGGCCGGGAGCCCCAACGCGGCGATGCTGGCCGGGACGCAGCGCTGGTACCTGCTGACCGAGCTTGGTGATCTGGACGCCGTGGACGTCATGGTCGAAGAGTTCGGGTTGGAGCAGATCGGCGGCGTCTGGCCACGGGTGACCATGGCCCTGATCGCGGCCAGGGCCGGACGGCTGGAGGAGGCACGCGCCCGGCTGTCCACTGTGGCGGGTTTGCTGGCCACCGCGCCGCGCGACTCCGAGTGGCTGCCGATGCTCGCGCAGCTCGCCGAGTTCGTCGCGCTGACCGGGCCGCATCCGGTGGCCGCGCAGGTGCGGGAGTGGCTGGAGCCGTACGCGGATCTCCAGGTGGTGGAGGGAATCGGCGCCGTGGTGCGCGGGCCGGTGCGTGATTTCCTCGCGCTGCTGGGTGCCCCGGCGGCGTCCGGCAACGTGTTCCGGCGGGATGGGGACATCTGGCTGGTGGCCTTCGGGGGTGAGCCGGTCCGGTTGACGGCCAGCAAGGGCCTGCAGGACATCGCGCGGTTGCTCGCCCAGCCCGGCCGGGAGATCGCCGCCGCGGACCTCGCCGGTTCGGTGGTGTCCTCAGCGTCCACGGGTGAGGTGCTCGACGCCACCGCTCGGGCCGCGTACAAGCAGCGCCTGGTGGACCTCACCGCAGCAGCCGAAGAGGCCGATTTCGCGGGCGATGCGGAGCGGTCCGCGCGGATCGCCGCCGAGCGTGACGCCCTCATCACCTCCCTGACCTCGGCCTATGGCCTGGGCGGGCGGGTACGCCGGACGGGTTCGTCCGCCGAGCGGGCCAGGTCGGCGGTGACCGCCCGGATCCGGTCCACAATCGACCGGATCGGCAAGGTCCACCCTGCCCTGGGCCGGCACCTGGCCAGTTCCGTGCGAACCGGCACGTTCTGCGTGTACGACCCGGAAACACCACAGACCTGGGATCTAACACTGTGACGTCGGATCTCACGCCTTCGGGGTAAACACCTCGAAAGGACGTTGAGATGTACCTGACTGCCTACCACTTCGCCGGTGACCCCCAGCGCATCCTGACCGGCTACGAGACCATGATGAAGGACTTCCCCACCGAGTCGATGCAGCTGCACATCTCCGTGGTGACCTTCCACGGCCTGAGCGTCTACGACGGCTGCCCCACCTACGACGAGGCCGTCGAGTTCGCCCAGAGCGACACCTTCCAGAAAGCCATCGCCGACGCGGGCCTGCCCTCCCCCCGCATCGAGCACCTCGGCGAGATCCACGGCAGCATCCCCAGCGTGCAGTAGGCGTTATGCGGCAACAGGCACGGGTCTTCGGAGAGCGTTGGTCCTAGGGCGACGCAACGGGTCGATGTAGGCGGGCGGCGTGAACTCCGGCCGCCTACCACACGCTTCTCCGGCTCAAGATCCGGCAACCCCTTGAGAGTCTTGCGGATGACATCCACAGCCTCAGGCCCAATGGCGCCAGCGGCCAAGGCAGCCGCCGTCTGCGGAAGCGGAGCATCAGCCACGGCCCCGGTAGGCGTGGTACCCGGAAACAGATCCGACGCCTGTGCAAGAAGACGCTTGGCCTCCCGCGGAGAGACCCGCAACGCATGGACCAACAACGCAGCGGTATTCGAGTACCCCAGGTTCGCGCCAACACCACGACTGTCCATGTGCGACACAACTTCCACCACCCGCGCAACGCGCACAGACCCCACCTTCGCGCCCTCCCCCTCTGGGTGGCGCTGCCGTCCGGCGAGGACACCCCATCTAGAGGCCACGCATCGCCGAGAACGCCCACCTAGAAGCTCAACGCGCAGCCCACATCGGACGCAGGATCAGTCGCCACCTGCACGCGCAAGGCGAGCACGCATTCCGTCAAGGATCAGCTCAATCCCCAACCTCACCCGATCCTCAACAGGAAAAGCCGTAGCCCCAGCCTGTTCCTCCAAAGTCGCACCAAGAACGTAATCCGTCAGCACACCCAGCCCATGCAAACCCTCCTCCTGCGAAAACCCCCCAGCCCGCAACATGGCGACGATGGCCTCAACCGCCTCCCACCCACTCTCAGCCGGACGCGCAGCAGCATGCAACAGCGCCCCATCGCGGTGAGCAAGCATGGCGGCACGCATATTGCGAGCCATCCAAGACAGCCACTCATCCCAAGTTGCCGATGCCGGCGGCGGAACCGCCTCCCCGGACATCATCTGGGCGGCCATTTCGTCGATGAGGTCCTGCTTGTTCTTGAAATGCCAGTACAGGGTGGGGGCTTGGACGCCCAGTTTGGCGGCCAGCTTGCGCAGGGAGAGGCCGTCGAGGCCGGTTTCGTCGAGCAGCTGGAGTGCGACGCGGACCACTTCGTCTCGTTCGAGGGGCACGGTTGACACTCTAACACTGTTAGAGACAGGATGGCGACATGCTCTCTAACAGTGTTAGAGTGGTTCTGGTGGGGTTGATGATCTCCGTGCTGCTCGCCGCGACGGACATGATGGTCGTGAACGTGGCGATGTACTCGATCATCAGGGACCTGGACCCGCTCAACGGTCTCCACGACAGCCAGTGGGTGCTGACCGTCTACATGCTCACGCTCGGGGTCACCGGGCCGATCTACGGCAAGCTCGCCGACATCGCGAGCAGCCGCAAGGTGATGTTGTTCGCGCTCGCGCTCTTCCTGCTCGGTAGCCTGTTGTGCGGACTCGCGCGCAGTATGACCGGTCTGATCATTTTCCGTGGTGTGCAAGGGCTTGGCGCGGGCGGGTTGATGAACATCGCCACCGTCAT
This sequence comes from uncultured Actinocrispum sp., assembly GCA_966244135.1. Classification (GTDB taxonomy): domain Bacteria; phylum Actinomycetota; class Actinomycetes; order Mycobacteriales; family Pseudonocardiaceae; genus Kibdelosporangium. The sequence continues at coordinate 8,181 of CBIMJO010000126.1, forward strand.
CGCCGCGCAGATCTCGCCACCGGAGAACCGCGCGAAGTACGCCGGCTACATTGGCGGACTCGCGCTGCTGGGTCTGGTTGTGGGCCCCATGATCGGCGGCCTGTTCACCGACGGCATCACCTGGCGGTGGGCGTTCCTCATCAACCTCCCGCTCGGCACGCTGGCGCTGGCGTTGCTGGCAAAGAAACTGCCCAGGCAGATCGTCCCCAAAGGACTCAAGGTGGACTACGGCGGCGGCGCACTGATCATCGTCGGTGTCGGGTGTCTGCTGATGTTCCTGCAATGGAAGCACATCTGGCTCGCAGCAGTGGCAGCAGCGGCAATCGCGGCGTTCTTCTGGTGGGAGCGCAGGACAACGGAACCCATCCTGCCGCCGAACCTCCTGAAACTACGCGTATTCCGGACGGCGAGCGCGATCTCCCTGGTGGCGGGGTTCGCGATGCTGGGGATGTCGTTTCACATCGCGCTCTACTTCCGGATCACCAGGCGGCTCGGCGCAACCGACACCGCCCTGCACATGATGCCGATGATCTTCGGCATGCTGGCCGGCCTGCTCATCACCGGCACCTTGGTCGCCCGCTTCGGCCGCTACCGGATCTTCCCGGTCATCGGCGCCGCGATCGCCGCCGCGGCCGTGGCGATGTGCGCGACGCTCGAGCCGGACACGCCGATCTTGTTGACGTTCCTCTATGTCACCGCGTTCGGGCTGGGGATCGGTCAGCTCATGCAGGTTCCGGTCGCGGCCGTGCAGAACACCGTGGGAGAGAACGAACTCGGCACGGCGTCCAGCTCGGTCGTGTTCGTCCGGCTTCTCGGCCAGTCCATCGGCCCGGCGGTGTTCGGCGCCGTGAACGCGCCGTTCACGTTGAGCGCCATCACATTGGCGATCGCGTGCGGGATCTCGCTGCTGCTACCCGAGCGAATCGGCCACCGCGAGAATGCGCCGGGCGTTGTCCACGTGTAGGTTCTCGATCATCCGACCGTCCACAGTGACCACTCCGCGGCCCTCGCGCTGGGCCTCCTCGAAGGCCTCGATGATCCGCCGGGAACGGGTGATCTCGTCCGGGGAAGGCGCGAACACCCGGTTGCACGGCTCGATCTGCGACGGGTGGATCAGCGTCTTGCCGTCGAAGCCGAACTGCTTGCCCTGCAGGCATTCCGCCTCGAAACCGGCCATGTCGCGGACGTCGTTGTAGACGCCGTCGACGATGTCCTTGCCCGCGGCCCGGGCGGCGAGCAGGCACAGCGAAAGCCCGGTCAGCAGCGGCGCACGCCCCGGAACGTGGTCCGCCCGCAGCTCGTTGGCCAGGTCATTGGTGCCCATCACCAGCACGGACAACCGCTCGCTGGCCGCGGCGATGTCGTAGGCACGCAACATCGCGATCGGCGTCTCCACCATCACCCAGATCGACGTGCGATCGGGCGCGTCCTCCAGGGCGCGCTCGATCGCGTGCACCTCGGCGGCGGAGTTGACCTTGGGCACCAGGACGGCGTCCGGCCCGGCCTCGGCCGCGGCCCGCAGGTCGTCCTCGTGCCACTGGGTGCCGAACCCGTTCACCCGGATCGCGACTTCCCTGGTGCCGTAGGACCCGATGGCCTCGCACACGCGCTTGCGAGCGTCCACTTTGGCGTCCGGCGCGACCGCGTCCTCCAGGTCCAGGATCAACGCGTCCGCGGGCAACGAGCGCGCCTTCTCCAGCGCGCGCTCGTTCGCGCCCGGCATGTACAGAACCGAACGACGTGCCATTCTCAGTCCTTCTCAGCCGCGGCGTACGCCTCGGCCAGCTCGGGGTCCCGGGCGGCCAGCTGGTCGGCGAGCTCGGCGACCACCCGGCACTGCTTCACGGTAGCGTCATCCTGCATCTTGCCGTCGATCATCACGGTTCCGGTGCCGTCGCCCATCTCCCGGATCACCCGGCGGGCCCACGCCACGTCCTCCGGCGACGGCGAGAACACCTTCTTGGCGATCTTGATCTGCGCCGGGTGCAGGCTCCACGCACCCACACAGCCCAGCAGGAACGCGTTGCGGAACTGGTCCTCACAGCCGACGGTGTCCCGGATGTCGCCGAACGGCCCGTAGTACGGCAGGATCCCGTTGGCGGCGCAGGCATCCACCATCCGCGCGACCGTGTAGTGCCACAGATCCTGTTGGTAGGTCTGCCTTCCGACCGTGATGTCCTCGCCGGTCGGGTCGCTGCGCACCAGGTAGCCCGGGTGACCGCCGCCGACCCGTGTCGTCTTCATCCGCCGGCTCGCGGCGAGGTCCGCCGGGCCGAGCGACATCCCTTGCATGCGAGGGGAAGCGGCCGCGATCTCCTCCACATTGGCCACCCCGGTCGCCGTCTCCAGGATGGCGTGCACCAGGATCGGCCGGTCCAGCCCGGCCTTGGCCTCCAGCTGGGCCAGCAGCCGGTCGACGTAGTGGATGTCCTGCGCGCCCTCGACCTTCGGCACGATCACCACGTCGAGCTTGTGCCCGATCTCCGGCACCAGGGTCAGCAGGTCGTCCAGCGCCCACGGCGAGTCCAGGCTGTTCATCCTGGTCCACAGCTGGGTGTCGGCGAACTCGGTGCTCTTGCCGATCTGCACCAGCCCGGCGCGCGCGGCCTCCTTGCGGTCCGCCGGGACGGCGTCCTCCAGGTTGCCGACCAGCACGTCCACCTGCGACACCAGGTCGGGCACCTTGGCGGCCATCTTCGGGTTGCCCGGGTCGAAGAAGTGCAGCGCGCGCGAAGGGCGGAACGGGATCTCCCGCACCGGCTGCGGCGCGCCCAGCGCCAACGGCCGGAAGAAGTCCTTCGGCGAACGCATCCCTGACCTCCTCAGCTTGGGTTACCAGAGGGTAACGCGGCCGGCACCCCCTTGCAGGCGAGACAGGTCACACAACGATGGTGCCGTCGGCCAGGAGAAAGCCATGGAACATGCCGGGCGTGGAATAGGGCGTGGCCAGGGTTCCTTCTCGATCCAGAGCGATCACGCCACCGGTCCCGCCCAGGGCCTTGAGCCGGGTGAACACGACCTCCGATGCGGCCTCGGTCACGTCCATCCCGGCGAACTCCATCAGCGCGGCGACGGTCCCGGCGGCCATTCCCCGCAGGAACACCTCGCCATCACCGGTCGCGCTCACGGCGACCACGGAGTTGGCATAGGTCCCCGCCCCGATCACCGCGGAGTCGCCGACCCGGCCGGTGAGCTTGTTGGTCATCCCGCCGGTCGAGGTGGCCGCGGCCAGCGCGCCTGAGGCGTCCCGGGCGACGGCGCCGACCGTGCCCTTGACCTCCATCAACTGCTGGTAGCGGTGCTTGGTCGAGAAGTAGTCGGGGGTGACGGTGGCCAGACCGGAGCTCAACGCGAAATCGTCCGCGCCGAGCCCGGCCAGCAGAACGTGCGGTGTGGACTCCATCACCAGCCGTGCGGCCGCGATCGGGTTGCGGACACTTCGGACAGCCGCGACCGCGCCAGCGGCCTGGTCGGAGCCGCGCATGATCGACGCGTCCAGCTCGTGGCCCTCGTCCGCGGTGAACACGGATCCCTTGCCGGCGTTGAACAACTCGTTGTCCTCCAACGCCAGCACGGCCGCTTCCACCGCGTCGGCACAGTCGTCCAACGCGCGCTGCCCGGCCCGCAGGGCCTCCTCAATGCCTGCCCGGTAAGCGTCTTCCAGGTCCGCGGGCGCCTTCTTGCCCGCACCGCCGTGTACCGCGAGGATGACGTCCTTCATGCCCTACAGAGTAAGGCGTCCGGGGTCTTGCGTGAGCCGAACCGGCCGGTGTACGCAACTCCGGCGACGTACTCACCTGCCGCGCACTGTCCTTTGTAGTTGCCGTAAGCGAATTCCCCACCAGGGTTGCCGGAGGGCCGGTTGTCGCCGCGGTCGAACCACACGGTCCGCCC
>CBIMJO010000127.1:0-12029 GCA_966244135.1 uncultured Actinocrispum sp.
CTGATCCCAATCGCTCGCGCGGCCAGCCAATGCCCGCACTCGTGCACAGCGGCCATCAGCATCGACAGCGGCACCAGAAGTACGACGTTCAGCCCGACATCGCCGAGCAGGAACGCGTCCCGCGCCGGAGTGGGAAACAGTCCAGGCGCCGCAACGAATACACCGGCGCAGAAGACGGCGAGCGCGGCATAGCAGACCCATGCGAACGGCGTGAAGAACGGACGGACCAGGCGCTGGCTGACCCCCAGCAGCCAGCGCCGGCCCTGAATCGGGGCGGTGCGTGTTATCTGCCGAGGCTCGTCGGAGCCGTCGTCAACGAAACCCAGCTCGGTCAATGTCGTCACGAACTCAGGCACATCAACGGGTTGACCCGCGATCGCTTCGGCCTCGGCGGCGGCCTCCTCGATCGTGTCTCCACGTTGCAGCGCAGTGATCACGACGCCGCCGATCGCGGGAATCGTCACGAAGGTGCCGGTTTCTGGGTCCCCGACAAGAATGTCGTCACCTTCGGCCACCATGCTCAGCGGGCGCAGCCGGACGGTCCGCGCCATCGAGGTGGTCACGGCTGCCCAACCAGCTCGCGGGCCAGCGCGCAGGCCGGACAGGCCGGGTCGCGCGGGAACGGCTGCCATGTCGGTACCAGGCCGGTGCGGAGATCGAGGATTACGTGGGCACCGGCGGCACGTGGCGGCTCGAACCCGGTCAGGTAGCGCAGCGCCTCGTAGGCGATCAACGACCCCAGCTGCATCGCGATCGGCCCGATGAGCGCGTTGCTGAACCGCAGCGACCGGGACAGCCGCTGACCGGCTCCCGCGGAGGTGGGGTCATCGAGGTCCGGCAGATCCGATTCGTCGCACAGCAGGCAGGCACTGCGACCAGGGTCCACTGACCAGTACGCGAACTGGGTGCGTTGCATACCACCGCCGACGAACGGACCACCCGCCCGCAGCGCAGCTTCGTTGATCCACAGGTGCGCCCCACGCTCGCCGTCCAACCCGCCGACCACGATGTCCACTCCGTCGATGAGATCGGTCAGGTCGGCCGGGCCGGTGATCCATCGGTCGACCGCGCGAACCGTGATGTCCGGGTCGTACTCGCGGACCCATTCCGCGGCGCGCTCCACTTTGGACCGCCCGATGTCGCGGTGACGGTAGAGAAACTGGCGGGCGAAGTTCCGCGGCTCCACATCGTCCCGGTCCACCAGCGTCATCGCCCCGACGCCGAGCCCGGCCAGACATTGCACGATGCTCGAGCCCATGCCACCAGCTCCGAGCACCAGGACGCCGGAGTCTCGCACCCGGCGGACGAACTCCGCCCGGGACTGATCGCGCCGGGCGAACGACGAGAAGAACGTCAGGTTCGAGAACTGGCGCGCGTCAACCGTGGAATCGCCGAGGGATCGCTCGTCGGGCCGTTCGATCAGCCCGAGCGAGTCGAGCCCATCCAGACCGCCGGACACGTCCTGCTCGGTGACGTTGACGCCGCGGGCGCGCAACGCCCGGGACAGCTCGCCAGCGGTAGCCGGTCCCTTGCTCAGTTCGCCAAGCAGTGCCGCGACCTGGCCGTCCGGGTCGGCCAGGGTAAGCGCCTCCCGGGGGTCACGAACCAGGATCAGATCATCACCCAGCGGCTCCCACGCACATTCCTTCAACATCACGCGCATCGCGTCTCCCTTGTGGTTGCCTGACAAATGGGGGCGAGACCAGCACTGTCCCGCCCCCGGGATCGGTCGAATCACCCGAATGGGTCTGCGGTCGTCGCCTTGACGGCCTCGACCTTGCGAACTGTGATCGACATGCCAACCTCCCTCCACATCGGTCGTCCCCCGGCATCGAGCATCGACGACCGCATCTGGTCGTTGGCGAATTCGAACGAGTTCGAACGGCCTCCGTTGGAAGTTGGGCCGCTGCGCCCGCGTCAGTTGTCCAGCGCGGCCAGGCTCGCCCGCACCTCATCGGCTTCGGGAACGCCCAATTCCTCATACAGCGCAAGGGCTTGGCGCCAGTGCTCCCAGGCCTGCTCCGCGTTACCCAGGTCGTGGTGGGCATGGCCGAGGCCGCGGTCGGCGCGGGCCTGCTCGTGCCGCTGACCTATCTTGCTGGCATGCTGGTGCGCCTCGGCGTGGGCGGCCAGTGCTCGCATGGGATCGCCGGTTTCCCGGGCGACCTCACCGAGCCCGTTGAACACCTTGGCTTGCCCCTGCGGGTCGCCGAGATCCCGGGTCAGCACCAGTGCCGCCTGGTAGTGGTCGTCGGCCCGTGCGTACTCCCCCGTCCGCCGACATAGGTCGCCGAGGTAGGTCAAAGCACGGGCCTCGTCGTCCCGGTCGCCGATCTCCCGGGACAGGGCAAGCGCCCGGTCGTGGTGGACGGCGGCCTGCGCGTACCGGTCAGTCAGCTGGCAGACAACGCCGAGACAATCCTGCGCGGTGGCCTGCCCTTCGAGGTCGCCGACGTCGACGAACAGGTTCAGGGCTCCCCGGTGACGCTCGGCCGCTTGCCCATACCGGCCGGCCAACCGGTCCAGGACGCCCAGGCCGTTCAGGGAATGTGCCTTGGCCTCGACCGAGCCGAGGTCGTCGCAGACGGCCAAGGCCTGCCACAGATAGCCGGCGGCCTGCTCATAGCGGCCGGTCCGTTGGGCGACCTCGCCGAGGTTGTCCAACGCGCTGTATTCGCCGATCCGGTCGCCGATGTCCCGGGAGATCGCGAGAGCCCGCCCGTGGTTGACGGCGGCCCGCTCGTACTCGCCGGTGAATTGGTGGGCAAGCCCGAGATAGCGCAACGCCCGGCCTTCCAGGCTCCGGGCATCGGAACCTTCGGTCAGCTCCAGTGCCCGCTGAGCATGATCGATCGTCTGCTCGTACCTTCCGGTGCGCACGGCCAACTCGGCGAGGTCGAGCAGGGCACCTGCCTCACCCGCGCGGTCACCCGTCCGGTGCGCCGCCGCGATGGCCTGCTGGTGCAGCATCTGGCCGTCGGGGTAACGGCCGATGACAGCAAGGTGCCGGTGCAAGGTGGCGGCGAACGCCCCGACGTCGCCACCGGACTGGCCGGCGACGGCGAGGAGGTTGGCCCACTCGGCGTCCAGCCAGCCCCGGGCCGTGACCGGGTCGGGCAGCGGAGGCCCGGGGATCGCCGGGAGTGGGACGCGCGGGCGGCGGTCGCGCTCGAACGGGTAGATCAGGTCCATCGCCACGCCCGCGGTGTGCAGGTACTGGTCACACAACCGGGACAGACCAGCCTGGCGCTCCCCAGCGGCATCCTCGTCGTACACCAGACCAGCGGCATAGGTGCGGATGAGGTCGTGGAAGCGGAACCGGCCGGGTTCGGAGCACTGGAGCAGGCTCGCGGCGGTGAGCTGGTCAAGGTGGCGACCGGCGGCCGCGGCGGCGGCCCCGGTCAGGGCCGCCGCCGCGGCTGGCGTGATGTCGTTGCCAGGGTGCAGGGCCAGCAACCGGAACGTGCGTTGCTGGTCGGCCGGCAACGCGCGGTACGAAAGGCTGATCGCTATCTCAACCCCGCCGTCAAGGCGCAGGCTCCGCCGGTGGTGCTGCAACCGGTCGAGGTGATCCATCAGGGTCCAGCCGGGACTGCCCTGGATGCGGCTGGCGACCAGCCCGAGTGCCAGCGGCAGACGCCCGAGCAACTCGGCGATGTCGGCCGCGACCGCCGGTTCGGCGTCGACCGGGCCGGCACCGACCGCCTTTCGCAGCACACCGATCGCCTCGTCAGGAGTTAGCACGTCCAGCGACAGGTGGCGCGCGGACGGCAGCTCGAACAGCGCGCGCCGGCTTGTGATCAGCACAAGGCACCCGGGCTCTGTCGGCAGCAGCGGACGGACCTGGTCGGCGTCGGCCGCGTTGTCCAACAGCAGCATGGCGCCCGAACCGGCGAGCAGTTGCCGGAGTTTGGCGCGGCGGGCCGCCACATCCAGATGCAGGATCTGATCACCGGACAGGCCCAGGCGGCGCAGCAAACCGTCCAGCACGGCGTTCGGATCAGCCGGCGGCCGATCTGGGTCGTAGCCACGGAGATCCACTGCCAGCTGCGGACCGGTGAACCGGCGATCTGACAGGGACAGGTGTCCAGCCCGGACCGCCAGCCTGGTCTTGCCGACCCCAGGCATACCAGAGATCGCCCAGATCGCCAGCTCGGTCCAAGGATCACCTTGGGGCTGAACAATTTTCTGAAGATCGGCGTCGCGGCCGGTGAACGAGAGCAGGTCGGCCGGCCAGGCACTGGCCACGCTGACGATGGCCGCTTCACTGCTCAGGCCGGCCACCACCCAGCACGCCTGCCGCCATTCCTCGGCCGCTTCCTTGTCGCCGAGCAGCAGGTCCGCGATATCGACGATCAGGTCGGCGTCAATCCGCACCCGGCCCGGCTGAAAGACCCGGTACACCGTGTTCAGCACCGGTTTCTCCGGGACTCCGCGAGCAGTTCTCGCCCTTACCAGTTCCCGGTGAATGGTGCGGTAGGACTTCCCCGACCAGGCTTGAAGATCACGCAATCGCTCAGTCAACTGCTCGACCGTTGTCGCACCCCTGGGAGAGGGCGGCACACCAGCCCCACGTTGCCCCACAAAAGTGGACCCCATCACCACCGCGTCAATGGTGTCAAGACCGCCGAAAAGATCATTTCGCAACCGCACGCCAAGGCGTACGTGTGCGCCACAGTTTCGCCGCCCAAGACCATCTCGGCGGCCGCCAACACCCCTCCGGCGTTCGAGTTCGTGCGAAGGCGCGAATCGATCACGCCCACACCGCGAAGCTGGTGACCGAAGCGGATCGCCTCACCCGAATCACGCAACCAGCCAGAGAAATGAAGTAGGACACACCTCACGAATCCACCAGGAGCTATTGTGCAACAACTGACTATTCGCGTTGTCACGGCCGCCGCTATGCTCATCGCCGCGCTGGCAACCATGTTCGCGCCGACGGCCAGCGCGGCGAACGGTACGATCTCCACGCCAAATACCCACCAGATGCCGGATCGCGGCGCACCGGCCCCGATCAACGCCTCACCCCCATCGGCCCCCAGTGGTTCGGTGACGCCAGATACCACCGTGGCCCACTGCCCTGACCGGCCCGATTTCTTCGCGATCTACACTCAGTACCACGGCGCGGTCTGCTACGCCAACGCCGGGACGATCTACTACGGTGGCAATCCCCCGATCACCACCTGGACCACCTACGGAATATGCACCGGCAACAACGCGGGAGACATCACCTTCTGGGTCGACGGAGAATGGTTCACCCAGCCCTTCAGCAAATTCACGTGTTACGACTGGTTCCACAACTGGGGAACAACGGTCGAGGTATCCGGCTTCACCATCTACTGATGCGTGCACGGTGACGTGGATCGACGCCGTTGGACGGGTGGACGCAGGTCAAGCGGGGGCCGGTTCACCCGTCCACATTCGGGTCATCGTCGACATCGCCGTACTCTCGCCCGCGCAGGTGAACGTCCACGTGGTACGACAGGCGATACCCTCGATGGACAGCGCCACCGTCGCTGCGCTGGTGCCCACACTGATCGACGCGGCCGTCCAGCGGGTGTTGCGCCACCGAATGTCCCGAAATGGCACCCTGCTCGACACCACGGCCAAGGCGGTCCACGCGCTTGAAGCGGACCCAACGTCCACTCCACACCAGACCTATGCGGGTTCCGCACTCTGTCCACACCAGACGGACACGGTACACCGCGCTCATTCAACTCACGTGCGATAACCGCCAAACTCCGACCCGCCAACCGCCGCGCGAACATCCACCGCACATGCCGCGCCGGCCGGTCCCATCCCGGATGGTGGTCGTGGCGAGTAACCGCCGTGGTGGGCTGACCGGGTGTATAACTGCCCAGTGGCCAGGACGAGTCCGACATCGAAGCGTTGCGCGGCAACACGATTCTTCGAGCCGGTAGGCCGTCCTCTGCACACCGCACAACCGAAGAAGGCGACCTCCGCTGTGCCCGAGGTGCTCGCGCTGCCAGCAGGTGGCGCGAGCACTGAGACGCGACCGCGACGGCGGTCCGCTGGGTCTGCGGGACCATTGACGCAACGGTGGCCACGACAGCGGCAACAGTCCAGTGAACGAGTCTGGACAGCGGACTCCGCGCGGCAGGGGTGATTCCACTCTGGCTGACCGGCTGGATGGGCACGGCCGCTTTGCCGGTACGGTCCGGTGAACCGCGTGCGACACCGCACCTACGAAGGTTTGTTTTGCGACACAAGGGATACCTCGTCCCTGTATGACCGGTTTGTGGAGGATGATGTCTGGCGCACGAGATCCCTTGGCCCGGCGACGGTTCCTCGGCCTGGGGCTGGGCGCAGCCGCACTCGCCGCGTGTTCTGGACCCGAGGTGGCGCGACAGCCGATCGCGACGCCGCCGCCCGTTCAGACATCGGTCACCCCGCCGTCAACTCCCGCCAAACCGGCCGACGGGCCGGCCATCGAGCTTGCGCGGGGCAGCAGCGGACGTCCTGAGGTCGCGTTGACCTTTCACGGCGCGGGAGACATCGGCATCACCCGGCAAGTCCTGGCAGCGCTGGCCCAGCACGGTGCGCACGTGACCGTGCTCGCCGTCGGCACCTGGCTGGCGGCCACCCCGGACGCGGCCAGGATGATCCGCGACGGCGGCCATGAGCTGGGCAACCACACCTGGAGCCACCCAGACCTGGCGAAGTATCAACCGGAGCCGATGTACGTGGAGATCCAGCGCTGCCGCGACAAGATCGCCGAGCTGACCGGTTCGGCAGGGGCGTTCTTCCGGCAGTCACAAGGACAGCACGCGACCAAGGAGGAGCTGGCCGAGGCGGGCCGGGCGGGCTACGCGCGGGTGCTGTCCTACGACATCGACTCGTTGGACTGGCGCGATCCCGGCCCGGCGGCCATCCGCCACGCCGTGACCGCCGCCACCGCGGGCAGCGTGGTCAGCATGCACCTCGGCCACCCAGGGACAGTCACAGCACTCCCCGGCATCCTCACCGACCTCGCCGGTCGTGGCCTCACCGCCGTCACCGCCACCACACTGATGAGTTGAGATGATCAAGACCCGGTTGTTGCCGCTTTTCCTGTCCGTTGCCTTGCTGTCCGCCGGGTGTTCCTCGGAACCGGACCACGACGCCATGCCAGGGATGTCCGAGTCCAGTCAGCCGATGACCAATGTGCCCAGCGAGCCGAACCCACCGGCTCCGGCGATCGGCGACCCGCTGCCCGGCATGCCTCCCGTGCCCGACCCGAAGAACGTCGACGCCGCGGCCGGCGCGGGGATGCTGGCCCCAGCCGTTGCCGGCGACAAGCCGCTGGTTTACGTGCCGCACAACAAGCCTGCCGATGTGTGGGTGATCGACCCGGCGACCTTCCAGGTGGTCGGCAAGTACAAAGTCGGCGGCGAGCTGCAGCATGTCGTGCCGTCGTGGGACATGCGCACGCTTTACGCCACCGACGACCGCACCGACCAGGTGATGCCGTTCGACCCGCGGACCGGCCTGCCCGGCAAGGCGTTCCCGGTCGTCGACCCGTACAACATGTACTTCACACCGGACGGCAAGTACGCCATCTCGGTCGCGGAGAGAATGCGCAAGCTCGTCTGGTACGACCCGCACACCTGGCAGGTGCACGACGAGACGCCGACTCCGGAGTGCGCGGGAATCGACCACGCCGACTTCTCCCCCGACGGCCGCACCGCGGTGTTCACCTGCGAGTTCGGCGGCCGTGTCGCGGTCATCGACGTGGCTTCGCACAAGGTCCTCCGCATGATCGACATGCCGCACCGCAACACCCACATGGGTCCGCAGGACATCAAACTCGCGCCGGACGGCTCGGTCTACTACATCGCCGACTCGGACGCCAACGGTCTCTGGGTCCTCGACGGCGCCGCGACCCGGGTGCTGCGCTTCATCCCCACCGGCAAGGGTGCCCACGGTCTCTACCTGTCCCGCGACGCCAAGCAGCTCTACGTCACCAACCGCCACGAAGGCAGCGTCACGGTGCTGGACTCCTACACCGGTGCACCCATCGCGGTGTGGCGGATCCCCGGCGGCACACCCGATATGGGCAACGTCACCGCGGACGGTTCACAGCTGTGGCTGTCCGGCCGCTACAGCGACGCCGTGTACGTTTTGTCCACAAAGGATGGATCGCTGCTCAAGACCATCCCGGTCGGCCACGGCCCGCACGGCCTGTGCGTCTGGCCGCAACCAGGGCGCTATTCCCTGGGCCACACCGGAATCACTCGTTAGGCAGTGCGCTTGCCGAAATTGTCATCCGCACTGGCCGCGCGGCGTGCTGGTATTCGTCGAGGATGCCGCCTCATTGTTGGCGTGGGCGGATGTGGGTGGACGGCCTGGGCGTTTCGGCCGGGACATTCTGGCGTGATGTCGGCGGAGCAGGTCGCGGTGCCGGCAGGACGGTGTCCGGGCGGGCCAACAGGCGGGGTCTGTGCAAGATTTGGCGTGGTGGTCGGTGCAAGGAGGCGACGAGTTGCCGTTGCGGCACTGCGATCTGGCGGCGCAGTGCGAGGATCTCGACGTCCTTGTCCCAGTTGCTCACACGGCTGACCAGAACCGCAGGGGTCGGCCTGCTCAGAGGTCGACCCCGCCGAACGCCGTTGCCCGCTGGCCGGTCAGTCTTCCGGCAGCTGAACTCGGCGGTACTCCGCTGAAGGCGGGCGATCGGGTTTTCCAGGGCTCAGCAGGTGCGGCACTCCCTGGGGACCCAGATGGTGAAGGTGGCGCTGCTCGACGAACCGGCTGTGTCCGTCGCGGTGACCGTCACGGTGTAGAGGCCGGCCGATGCGATTCCGGAGATCAGGCCGGTTGACGCGTTGATGCCCAGCCACCTGCTCAGCCCGGTCGCCGACCATGTGTACGGCGAGGCGCCGCCGGTCGCGGTCATCTGGAGCTGGACCGGGTCGAATTCGACGAACCTCTGGTTGCCCGGATTGACAACGGTCAGCGCGCTGGCTGTGGTGAACTGCGGCGTCATTGTCTGGGCGCCGGCTGGGGTCGTGGTGACCATGGCCAATGTGAGTGCCGCGATGGCGGCCATGCAGAGCCCGGCCAATCGCCGGATCAGGGGAGGTTTGTCCATGGCGGCTATCTTGAGCCGCCAGCACCGGCACCAAAACCGTCCACGCCATGGTTGCGTAGTACGGCCTACCCAGGATAAGCCGGAAGAGCCACTGCGGGTCCGCCCCAGGAACGAACGAACCCGCCCTGCTGCCTCATGTCAAGACGCCCGGGTGGGTGGGTTCGTTGCCTCGCGGGCGGATGCCCGGGAGCGGGGTGGCGTTCGCGGGGCGGGTGCGGGGTGTCCTTGGGTGGCGGCCATGCGCCGTGACCAGCGTTGACGATGGCGACTTGGATGCCGTCGACTCGTACCTGGACAAGTCGCCCTCGGCGACCGGACAGGTAAGGCGGCCGAGCACTTGGCGGCTTGCCTCAGGCGAACGCCGGTGGTCTGCGCGCGATCGAGCGAGGGCGACTCACCGAACAGTCCGCGTCCCGCCGCCCCCCGGATCCGCCGACTCCAGTCCCTTGTAGACAGTCCCGGAACCGTCAGTCGTCGCCCTGCTTACCAGCCCCATGGCGCCATCGTGCCGTCACCGCGATGCACCGCGCCACGACCGGCATCGATACCAGCAGCAGGACGCGACAGATGTGACACTTTGGACAGACCGGCGCTCAACGACGTGAGATGAACGCGTCTCCCAGACGAGCAGAATCATCGTTCCCAGCGATCGAACGAATCAGTTTCTTCTGTTGGACGGATTAATCCTGGCCGGGCAGACTCGTCGGTGGGAACTCGGCTATGGAGGCAAACCGATGGAGTACCGCACTTTGGGCAGCACCGGCACGGTGGTGTCCACGCAGTGCCTCGGCACGATGACGTTCGGCAGCGAGAGCAGCGAGGAGGTGTCACATGCCCAGCTCGACCTGTTCGTCGAGCGAGGTGGGAATTTCGTCGACACCGCCAATGTGTACTCCCGTGGTGTGTCGGAAGAGATCATCGGCCGGTGGCTGGCGGCTCGGCCAGGGGCACGCGACCAGCTCGTCATCGCGACGAAGGGACGTTTCCCGATGGGGGACGGCCCCAATGACGCGGGCCTGACCCGCACCAGCCTGTCCAGGGCGTTGGATGCGAGCCTGCGTCGGCTCAGGATCGAGACCATCGACCTCTACCAGGCACACGCCTGGGATCCGCTGACCCCGATCGAGGAGACGCTCGGCTTCTTCGACGACGCGGTGCGCGCCGGCAAGATCCGGTACGCGGGCGTCAGCAACTTCGTCGGCTGGCAGCTGCAGAAAGCGGCACTGCTGACCCAGTTCCGTGGGCTCGCACCAATAGTGACGCTGCAACCCCAGTACAACCTGCTGGTGCGCGACATCGAGTTCGAGTCGGTGGACGTGTGCCGCAATGAGAACATCGGGATCCTGCCGTGGTCGCCATTGGCGGGCGGGTGGCTGACCGGGAAGTACGCCCGCGACGATGTGCCGACGGGCGCGACTCGTCTCGGCGAGAACCCGCAGCGTGGCATGGAGGCCTACGCCCCACGTAACGCTCAAGAGCGCACCTGGCAGGTCATCGACGCGGTGCGGCAGGTCGCCGCGGAACGTGGCGCCTCGATGTCACAAGTGGCTCTGGCCTGGGTCGCGGACCGGCCTGCGGTGACGTCTGTGATCCTCGGTGCGCGCACGCTCGAACAACTCGACGACAACCTCGGCGCGGCGGAACTGCATCTGTCCGAAAAGGAGGCAGGAGTGCTCACCGAGGCCAGCGCACCGATCGTGTCCGACTACCCCTACGGCGCAGCGGGCGTCCAACAGCGCGCGCGTGACCTGAACGCCCTTTCCCGCTAGCCGCTACTGTGGCGTGACGAAGAGGTCGTCGCACACACGCGAGGCCCAGAGTCGATCTCCGAGGTCGCCCGCGAGCTGGGAATCGACGCGGGAATGTTGAGCAGTTGTGGTGTCCCAACGGGTTCACCGTTGGGGCACGGTCTAGCCGACTGCGAGCAGTAGCCGCCGGAACTCGCGCCGGTCCTGTTCGCTGAGCTTGGCCAGGACCCGGTCCTCGGCCTCGGCCACCTTGGGGTCGAGGCGCTGGAGCAGCGTCACACCCTCGCGGCTCAACATGGCGGGCAGCGACCTGCCGGACGACGCCGCGGCGGGCCGCGTCACCAGGCCGCGATCCTGCAGCTCGCGAATCACCTTGTTCATCGCCTGTGGCGACACATTGGCCTCACGAGCCAGCTGGGCGTTGGACTTCGGTGACTGCCACAGCATGCGCATGCAGAAGTACTCAGGAACCGCCAGCTCCAACGGCTCCAGCACGGTGGCAGTCACCTCGGCGCGCAAGGCCGCGGTGACTCGATGCAAGAGGTAGCCGAGTGGCTCATCCCGAAGACCTTCCATATCAACCATGTTGACATATATCAACCTGGTTGATATAGATGGGTGTATGACGAGTTCATCCAACAACGCGTTGTTCGAATCCGCCTATCGTGGCCAGGCCCCCGAGATGGGGCAGGGCAACCGGCCGCCGTGGAGTCTCGGTGAACCGCAGCCCGCGATCGCCGCGCTCATCGACGCGGGCAGATTCCACGGCGAGATCCTCGACGCCGGCTGTGGCGAGGGCGCAACATCGCTCTACCTCGCCGAACGGGGCTTCACGACCGTCGGCGTGGACCAGTCACCGACCGCGATCAACCTCGCGCGCACGGAAGCCGCTCGCCGCGGCGTCAGCAACGCCAGCTTCGCGATCGCCGACATCAGCTCCCTCGCCGGCTACGACGGCCGGTTCGGCACCATCGTCGACAGCACCCTGTTTCACTCGATGCCGGTCGAACTGCGAAGGGGCTACCAGGAATCGATCGTGCGCGCCGCCGCACCCGGCGCCTCCTACTTCGTGCTGGTGTTCGACAGCGCGACCGTACCCACGGGCAACGTCAACCCGGTCACTGCCGAGGAGTTGCGGGAGACAGTGGGCACGCACTGGACCATCGACGAGATCCAGCCGGCCCGCATCC
>CBIMJO010000128.1:0-11999 GCA_966244135.1 uncultured Actinocrispum sp.
TGTAACCCCCCGTGTCCCCGAGTTCCGTCGCCCGGCGTGGCGGAACGCGGGGACACGCCGGCGTGCTGACTGAAACGAGCAAGTGGGCCCCCGCCTGGCGGGATCGTGCCATCGACCGCCGACATCGATGTCAGTCTGTTCGATTTTTGTCTTATTTGAAGTCTTGACGTGCGAGTGTCCGGCACAGAAGCTTCCTGGCAACGTTGTCAGTCGTCAGTGTGGACGCAGGGCCCAGGGTCGTGTGTCACGTGGAGATCGGAGCACGCAATGGCGCAGGACCCCAGCAACGGTGTCTCGAGACGTCGGGTGTTGACGACCGGAACCGGTCTGCTGGCCGGGTTCGGCCTGTCCGCCATGATCCCGGGCACCGCGTCGGCGGCGCCGGACCTCAGCCCGGCTGAGCGGACGGTCACCGACCTCGCGCTGTTCCGGCCGGTCAAGGTGTCCTCCACCGACTACGCCGCGACTCCGGCCGAGTTCGCGGTGGACGGCCTGGCGCGGGTCGGCGTGCAGGGGTCGGGCTGGCGGGCCGCGCAGGGCGACTCGCAGTGGATCATGGTCGACCTGCAGGGCCGCTGTGACATCACCTCGGTCGTGCTGACCTTCGACGCCAAGCCGGGCGACCCCGCGTTCGACGCCGGCGGGTCGCGCAGCCACACTTCCGGCTTCGAGGTCCAGTCCAGCTACCCGTCGGTGTTCGACCTGGACGTGTCCGACGACGGCGCGAACTGGCGGACGGTCTACAGCACGGCTTCCGGGACCGGCGGCGTGGTGAACATCGCGCTGGGGCCGAGCGCCCGGGCCCGGTGGATGCGGTTGTCCATGTCCGGCCGGTCGACGTCGAACCCGCTGGGGCTCAACGGGTTCCAGGTGTACGGGTCGAGCCGGGACAACCGGCCCGCGGTGCGCGGGTGGACGAACTTCCCGGTGCGCGACAACGTCACGCCGCCCGCGCTGACCATGGCGGCCGATGGCTCGGTGTCGCTGGAGTCCGGCTGGGTGCTCACCATGCAGGACTGGGCGCCGAGCTCGGACGGGGCGGTGCTCTCCGGCTCGTCGGTGGACACCAGGAACTGGTTGCCCGCAACGGTTCCCGGGACCGTGCTCGGCTCCCTCGTGGAGCAGGGCCAGTTGCCGGACCCGGTGTACGGCATGAACAACATGCACATCCCCGAGGCGCTGTCGCGGCACCCCTGGTGGTACCGGCGCACGTTCTCGTTGCCTTCGGGGCTGAACACCGGCGCCGGGCGGCACATCTGGCTGGAGTTCGACGGGATCAACCACGAGGCCGACATCTGGCTGAACGGTGCCCATGTCGGCACCATGACGAACCCGTTCGGCCGCGGTGCCCTCGACGTGACCGCTGCGCTGCGGCGGTCCGGTGACCAGGCGCTGGCGGTGAAGATCTCGCCGATGCCGTACCCGGGCAGCCCGGGGGACAAGGGCCCGGCCGGATATGCCTTCGTGGACGCCGGCAGCACGATGTTCCAGAACTCGCCGACCTATCTCGCGGTGTCCGGCTGGGACTGGATGCCCGCGGTTCGTGACCGCGCTGCCGGGATCTGGAACCACGTCCGGCTGCGCTCGACCGGGGCGATCGTCGTCGGCGACGCCCGGGTGGACACCGTTCTGCCCAAGCTGCCGGACACTTCCGAGGCCGACGTCACGATCTCGGTGCCCGTGCGCAACGTCGCGCCGACCGCTCAGCGGGTCACTGTCACCGCGGCGTTCGACGGTCTCACCCTGTCCGGCACGGTCACCGTTCCGGCCGGGCAGGAGTCCACAGTGGTCTTCGCGCCCGCCGCTTTCCCGCAGCTGCACCTGAAGAACCCGAAGCTGTGGTGGCCCAACGGGTACGGCGACCCGAACCTGCACGACCTGACCCTGACCGCGGCCATCGGCAAGGACGTCAGCGACCGCAAGTCGCTGAAGTTCGGCATCCGGCAGATCCAGTACCTCTACGACCAGCCGATCACGGTCGTCGACGGGCACGCCGAGCAGCGGGTCGACTTCCCCCGCCAGCAGGCCCAGTACGTCCGGATGCAGGGCGGCCGCCGGGCCACCAGCTGGGGCTTCTCGCTGTGGACGATGTCCGTTGTGGACAGTGTCAACGCGGGAACCGACCTGGCCCAGGGCAAGACCGGGTCCGCGTCGTCGGTCGGCGACGGCAACCCGCCGGAGCGGGCCTTCGACGGCGACCGCAACAGCCGGTGGTCCTCGCAGTACCAGGACAACGAGTGGCTCCAGGTCGACCTCGGCGCGGCGATGTCGTTCGACCGCGTGGTGTTGCTGTGGGAGACGGCCTACGCGGCCACGTTCAAGATCCAGGTGTCGCAGGACGGGAACTCGTGGACCGATGTGGCCTCGGTGGACAACTCGCCCAAGCCGCTGACGTTCATCGTCAACGGTGTCAAGGTGTTCTGCCGCGGCGGGAGCTGGGGCTGGGACGAGCTGCTGCGCCGGATGCCCGCCTCCCGCACGGACAACGTCGTCGCCATGCACCGCGACATGAACTTCACCATGATCCGCAACTGGGTCGGCTCGTCGTACCGCTCGGAGCTGTTCGACGCCTGCGACAAGTACGGCATCCTGCTGTGGACGGAGTTCTGGGACGGCTGGTCCACCGACCCGGGCAACCACGACGTCTACCTGGCGCAGGCCAAGGACACCGTGCTGCGCTACCGGGCACACCCCAGCGTCGCGGTCTGGTTCGGCTGCAACGAAGGCAACCCGCCGACCGTGATCGACCAGGCGCTACGGGACATCGTCCACGGCAACACCGACATGCTGTACCAGAGCAACTCCGCGGGCGGCGTGATCACCGGCGACGGCCCGTACCGCTGGCTGGACCCGCGGCAGTACTTCACCGGAGAGGCCACCGGCGGGAAAGCCGGGTTCTGGAGCGAGATCGGCCTGCCCACAGTGTCCGTTGTGGAGAGCATGCGCAACCTGGTGGGCCCAGGCGAGTCCGGCTGGCCGATCGGCGGGGCGTGGTTCATGCACGACTGGTCCACCAACGGAAACCAGTCACCGCAGGGCTACCAGGCCGCGATCGACGCCCGCCTGGCGCCGTCCACCAGCCTGGCCGAGTTCTGCCGCAAGGCGCAGTTCGTCAACTACGAGAGCATGCGCGCGATCTTCGAGGCGTGGAACGCCAAACTGTGGAACGACGCCACCGGCGTGCTGCTCTGGATGTCGCACCCCGCCTGGCACAGCACGGTGTGGCAGACCTACGACTACGACCTCGACGTCAACGGCAGCTATTATGGCTCCCGCAAGGGTTGCGAGGCCCGGCACGTCCAAGCCTCGTTGTCCACCTGGCAGGTCACCGCAGTGAACCACACGCCCGCCGCCATGAACGGTGTGACCGTCGCCGCGCAACTGTATGGTTTGGACGGTAAGCCGATCGGTGATGTGACCAAGCAGCAGCTCAACGTCGCGGCATCGTCCACGACCTCGGCGTTCACGGTGCCGTTCGCGGACACTTTGCCGGCCCTGCACCTGTTGCGCCTCACCATGACCGACAGCGCGGGCGCGGTGATCTCCGAGAACACCTACTGGCGCTACCGCACGGACAACGCCATGCACGCCCTCAACCAACTGGCCCAGACCCAGCTGACCGCAACACTTTCGGGTCGGAACACCTACACCGCAACCATCCGCAACACCGGGAAGTCCGTCGCCGCCATGGTCCGGCTGTCACTGCGCGAGCGCAACGGCACCGACCGTGTCCTGCCAACCCTCTACGGCGACAACTACTTCTGGCTCCTCCCTGGCGAAACCCGCACCGTCACCATCAACCCGCAACGCCAGGTCAGCAACCCCCGCCTCGCCGTCGAGGCCTACAACGCCCCAATCAAACTCACCTGACGGTCCTCCTCGGTGCGGCGCTCCTCCGCCTGCGCCGCACCGAGGCTCCCACACTCACTGCCCCCGGAGCGCCGCAGTCATGATCAGCCGGTGCTCACCAGGGCCCAGATAGTCGCGCGCCAGGCGTTCCCGCTCGAACCCCAGCTCGCTGTACAGCCCGATGGCCTGATGGTTGGCAGGCTCCACCGTCAACGAAACCTCCCGCACCCCAACGTCCGCCAGCAGCCGCATGGAGCTGACCGTCAGCGAACGCCCGTATCCGCGTCGCTGGAACTCCTGCCTGACCCCGAGTCCCAGCAACCACGCGTGCCGGCGGTCGAACTTCGGCACGCCCAGCGAGTAGCCACGCAGCCCCTCGGGGTGCTCGGCGACGAGCCACCACTCCCGGTGCAGGTCGAACAGCTGCCGCAGCACGAAATACTGGTACGCGAGCGGCCCGAACACCGCGGTGTCCAGCTCGACCAAGGCATTCAGGTCGTCGCTGCGGGCCGCCCGAATGCGCACGTCCTGGTCGATGCTCCGCGCGGCGGGGATCATCGCCGGCCGCCCGCCGTCGTGTTCCGGGCGGCCTGGGCCGGGATGTCCACTTCGGGCAACGGGGTGGCGCACGACCAGAACTGCTGGAACCGGTCGGTCCGTTCCTTGAGGTCCTTCGGGCGCAGCACCAGGCGGGTGTACAGGATCGAGGGCTCGGAGCTGTCGTCGAACGGCGTCGATGGGATGACCTCGTAGCTCAGTGCCTCGTCGAACATGATGAAGTCGTGCAGCTGCAACAGCTTCTTGGTCGCGCTGGTGATGTCCGCGGTGTTCAGCACGCGCACCTCGATGCCCAGCGACGACTGTGACCGGCAGACCGAAAGCAGCCCGCGGTCGTCGAAGTGCTCCGGCGCCTTGACCACGAAGACCCGCCGGATCCGCACGCCCCGGCCGATCGCCTCCTGCTGTGCGGACAGGTAGCGCTGCCCCAGGTCGGAGCCCCAGAAGCCGTGCTCGAACTCGGTACGCCCGGCGTCCACAGTGGACGTGCTGATGGCGTCGATGGAACCGCTCGAGTTGCGGGTCAGGCCGAGCAGCCAGTCCCGGTCCTCGCCGTTGTAGGTGGCCTCCTGCTCGGCCAGCGAGTGCAGGAACTCGGTCATCCGGTTCATCTCGGCCTGTACGAACCGCAGCAGCAGCGGGGAGGAGTTCGGCTCCATCGCCGCCGCCTGGGTGACCAGGCTGTCGATCGCGGTCGTCTTCGTGCCCGCCGCCTCCAGCCGGGCGAACAGCTGGGTGGCGGTGCTGACCTTGGCGAAACCCTGTTCCACCGCCACGCGGATGTCGGTGGTCTGGTCCTGCTGGCTGAGCTCGACCGCCGCCAGCCGCCGTTCGAAGTCGGCCAGGAACTGCACTATCAGGATGACCGCGCCGACGCTGAAGGCGGCGATCAGCTGGGCCGCCGTCGAGTCGAACAGCAGGTTGGTCACCGGGAAGGTGAGCCCGCCGACCAGCGTGGTGATGATGATCTTGCGGAGCACGGACTGCCGGATCTCATTGTGGAGCACCAATGCCTCCCAACTGTTGCGGCTGACCGCTCGCCACCAGGTCGAGGCCGTGGAACGCGCGCAGCGTCCGCATCGACAGCTGGTCACGGACGCGGCTCACCGTGGCGTCCCACTGTCTGGTGAATCCCGGTCGCCGCTCCAGCTCCCGCCACAGCGGCGTCATCGAGTCCGGCACGTGCGCGCCGGGCATCCAGACGTGCATCAGGTGGTCCACCGCGGGTTGCAGGCTGGTCACGACCTGCCTGCCGTCGCGGGAACCGAAGTCGGTGCGGTCCACGATCCGCAGCACCGTGGTGAGCACCCAGTCGTGCAGCGCGAGGTCCTCGCAAAAACGGACCGCCGCGGGAATGTCCGCTTCGGTGACCTGCAGGACAATTGACCTTGATATGTCTTCTTCGACGGTGAACCGGACAGTTGTGGCGGCCGGGTCGTCGATGATGTGCGCGACCCAGCGCGTCGTTGTCCGGCGGGACGCGAAAGGCCCGCGATGATCGAGTCTCGGGCTCAGCTGAACCTTGTCGATGATCCATTCACAGATCCCGCCGAGGTCGAGCGCGGACGGGTCGCGCGATTGCGCCACAAATCCATCGGCCACATCCGTGGCTGCCGTCTTGCCGATCATTTCAACAACGCCCGGCCGGCTCAGATAGTGCGGCCATGGCTGCCGGTGCGTCGAGGACGCGGGCACGGCCCGGGTGACCGCCGACCCCTGCAGCACACGGCCCGCAGTGATCACAGCATGCGTGGCAATGGTGCCGACGCCTCTGCTTCTGGCGCCGGATCCGGTCGGCAGTGAACAATCCACACCCCTGATCAGATCGGGGGAAACGGCGTGCGCTATGGGGCGCTCGGACATCGGCACCGGTTCACCCCGCATGAGCCCGAGCAACTCACCGACGACAGTCTGGCGTACCGGCGAAGAGTTCCGCAGCAGGCAGGTGTGTATTTCCCCCAATATGAGCATCTGCACCCTCCGTACGGCCCATGGGTGGTGTGGCGACTCACTCGGCGAACAGCATATAACCGACTCTGTCGATCAATTGCGGCTGAATGTGAATGCCGTCTTCGGCCGCCCGCTGTTCGAGTAGATCGAGAAGTTCGTGCTTCACCGAAACCTGGGACAGAATGATCCGCGCCGCGTTCTCTGCCTGCAGCGCGCGGACCGGGAGAAGGGAAAATGTCCGGTATGCGGTGAAAGGTTTCGCATCCGGGGTCAGCTTGGTGACCGGCGGCAACCCGGCCCAGGACCGCGGCAGCTCCGCCGGGAGTGGGCGGGGGCGTACGACGGCCTTGCCGAGGTCCCGCACCAGGCCCAGCCGCACGAGCTGCCGGACGGCGGCCAGGAACGCACGGGACCACTGCGATTCGTCGTCGCGCAGCCGCACGTCGACGAACACCGAGTGGTTGCGGGCGCCGATCTCCTCGGGCGGCGACCACCGCGTGCCGTACATGGCCTCGCCGTCGGTCGCGCCGGGGGAGCGCCGCCCGTTGCAGACCCAGCCAGTCGCCTCCGGCGGCTCCAGCGACCCGTTCGTGCCCGGCGCAGGCACCGCGACCAGCCGGGCGGCCACCAGGCCGGCCAGCGGAGCGAAGCCCGATTCCCGGACCAGGTAGTCGATCCGCAGCTCGCACTCGGCCGCGATGTCCAGCAGTGACGGCAGGATCTCGGCCGGGGCGGAGTCCGGCAGGTGGTCGTCGATCACGATGCAGGTGCTCACCCGCGGCCGCGGCACGCGCACATCGCACGCCGTGCGCGTCCACACCGCGGCCCGGCTCAGCAGGTGCCGCAGCCGGTCCGGAGTCAAGTCCACAGTGGAGAGACGACCCAGCTCCACCGACAGGTGGGACAACGGTTCCCGCTCGATCCGTGTCAGCGCGGACGTCTCGGCGAAGGACGGACCGGCCGCGGTCACAGGCCTTCCCAGGCACGGTCGTCGGTGAGCCTGCGGGCCAGCACGTCGAACGACGCCCAGGTCTCGTGGTTGGCGATGTGGTTGATCACGTCGTCCTTGGAGATCAGCTGCTCGCGCCACTGCAGCACCGGTTCCAGCGGCGTCTCGCCCAGCAGTGTGCTGCGGCCCAGCGACTTCTTGGCCGCCTCGGCGAGCAGGCCGAGGTTGCACGTCTCCAGCCAGGCCAGCTGGGCGTCCCGCAGGTTCAGCCCGGGCGAGTCCAGGTCCTGCAACGCGGTGCGCACGAACCGGATCCGGTCGCGCAGCTCGTCCTCGTCGTGGCCGTAGCGGATCCCGGTCTCGATGATGCCGCGCTCGCCGAACACCAGCCCGCTCGCGGCGATGATGTGCTGCCTGGTCCAGCGGTGGAACACCATCCACCGGACGGTCGCCGGGCGCAGCGCGGGCTCCGCGGTCGCCGCCAGTGCCATGTCGATCGCGTGCGACCGGCCGGCGCTCAGGTCGACCAGGCTGATCTCGAACTCCTCCTCCAGCCGCGCGAACAGCTCGGTGCACCGGCGGACCACCTCGGGGTTGACCACGAACTCGCCGCCGCTGCGGTCACCGGGGAACAGCACGAACCGGCCGGGCGAGGCGAAGTCGTCGACCAGGTTCTGCCGGTCGGTCGCCGACCAGATGTCCAGCCGCGCGGGCCGTCCCGCCCGGCCCTGCAGGAACGAGTGCAGGCCGCCGGCGTCGGTGCCGCGCTCCGCCTCGGTCACCTGGAAGACCGCACCCGCCGTGGGCGAGCCGAAGTCGAAGTCCACGTAGCAGACATCCGTGCCCTGCAAGGCCCGTTGGTAGGCCATGTTGCAGCTGGTCACCGACCGGCCGGTGCCACCCTTGTCGGACGTGGCGAACACGAGCATCGTCACACGCTCCTGGTGGCGTCGTGCCGCGCCACGGCGAGCTTGTCCAGGTCGCGCAGCACCTCGTAGACGATCGCCGCCGCGGTGCCCGGCCGTTCCTGAACCACCTGCCGGGCCCGCGTCAGCTGGGTGTTGATCCGGTGCATCGCCGTCTGCATGGCGGAGTTCGCGTGCTGCGAGGCCTCCAGCTGCTCCTGGTTGTAGAGCTGGTCCGCCTCGCCGAGCAGGTCGGTGGCGATCTCGAGCAGCCGGGGGCTGCGGATCGGCGACTCCTGCACGCTGTGCGCGGCCAGGGTGAGGCATTCGATCACGCGCTCGGTCAGGTACCAGGACGGCCGTTCGCGGTCGACCTGGACATCCGGGAACAACACGCTCGGGTCGTCCCACAGCCCGGCGGCCGGGCCGTCCGCCATGCGCCGCTGCCACACGTGGCCGAGGGCGTCCTCCGCCACGTTCAGCAGCCGGTCCCGGGCCGCCCGGTTGCGCGACAGGCCCGAGGCCCGCACCGCCCGCTTGAGCAGCAGCACGGCGAAGTCCGACACCACCCAGGTCACCTCGGGCCCGAACTTCTCGGCGCCGGTCAGCTCCAGCCGGACACCCGGGCTGTGCAGCGTGATCGCCGGGTCACCGACCACCACACGGCGGTTGATCCGGCCCCGCACCGCCAGTTCCTCCAGCACCGACACGGTCCTGGTCAGGTCGTCGTCGGTGGCGCGACGGCGCAACAGGTCCAGCAGCACGACCGCGGTCACCAGCAGACTGAAGTAGTCCGACTCGACCTCGTCGGTGGTGCGCCAGGGAATGTCCTCCAGCGGCCACCGGCCCTCGCCGAACCGGGCGATCTCCGACCAGTAGTCCAGCGTCAGGCTCCAGCGCAGCTGCAGCGCCTGCGCCAGCCGTTGCTGGCCGTCGTTGAGCAGGCCCAGGACCTGGGTGCGGTTGGAGAACAGGTCGCTGATGCCGTCCAGCGCGACCACGGTGAAGTACAGGTAGGGCGCCCCCAGCGCCACCCCGTCGGCCTGGTCGCCGACCTGCTCGGTGGTCTCGACCTTCGGCGCACCGCTGACGATGCCCCACGACCAGCCGCACTCGAACAGCATGTTCTCGTTGTCCAGGGCGGCCTGCAGGGTCTCGTCCTGGCTCAGCCCCAGCTTGGCGTCGCGGATGCTGGCCCGGACACCCTCCAGCCGGTCCTGCAACCGTTCCAGCACCACCCGGTCCTGCTCGTCCTGCTGGTTGAGCGTGCGCGACAGCGCCCGGCCAGGGACCGAGTCGCGTTCGAAGACGTACACGCTGAAACTGCGCAACAGGCCGATCATGGCGGCGGACAACCGTGTGCTGGTCGCCTCCTCCAGCGCGGCGATCTTGTCCTTGAGCGCCTGCCGGCGCACCGACCGGCCGAACACCTTGAGAAAACCCAGAGTGGACAGCGAAAGCGTGATGGCCGTCGCGAAGGAGTCCACCACACCAAGGGAGAGCTGCTTCTCGGTCAGCTCGGCACCGGCCTCGGCGGGCAGGAAGTAGCGGCCACCACCGAACAGCGGAGTCCCGTCCTCGGCGGTGTAGGTGGCCATGTAGCTGGTGAGCGCGTCGATCAGCAGCTTCGGGATCTCGGTCTCGTCACCGAGCTGCCGCAACGCCTCGGTGACGTCGAAGGCGGTCGAGTCCGGCTCGTCGAGCCGCAGATGGCCGACCGTGGCCGCCGGGTACATCAGGCACAGCAGCTGCTCGGCGTCACTGACCGAGTTCCGTTGCTGACGCCCGCCCCATATCCAGGCGTCAGCCGGCTTTGAGTACCGCGCTACTGCCTTCCAGACTTCGAGAATCTGCTGACGCGGCTGCAACCTCATCGCGTGCCTCGGCCTCCTTCTTGACGCGCCCCAGCGCGATCAGCATCCCGGTGTACCCGTCGCGGATCGGGTTGTTGCCGTGCCCGATGTGCTTGATCTTGACGTCACCCTCCACCCGGCCGGCCAGGGCGCGGGCGAGGTTCGACATGCCGATGTCGGTCGCGGGGAAGTGGTGCGTGCCCACCTGGTAGCCGGCCGAGTGCTCCATGCAGGCGATCGTGAACGGCGCGCCTGGCTTGAGCACGCGAAGGAAGTGGTCGATGGCCGACCGGAACTCGGCCTCGTCGTTGGTGATCGACTCGGCGACGAAGAACATCGTGCCGATGTCGTACCGCGGCTTGTCGCGATGGCCGATGGCGTACCACGGCTTGGCATGCAGGTCGAACACGCTGCCCCGCTTGATCGTCGCTCGGTCGGCCAGCATTTGCTGCGGTTCGCGGATCTGCCGGTACTCGTCGCGGTCCAGCAGGACCTGCCAGAACTTGCTCCAGGCGTCCCAGGTCGGCCACAGTGCCCGCTGCTGGCGGCGCAGCCAGCGGATGTTGGTCCGGGCCCGCTCGTACAACGTCACCTCGGTGCAGAACGGCAGCATGGTCAGCGCGGGGTACAGGTTCGGACCTGTACCGACGTCGATGCCCAGGCCACCGGGCCGCAGGTGCCCCGCTTCGGCGGCGTCGGCGAAATGATCTCGCACACATTCGAGGATCTGCTCGTCGTCGTCCCGGAGCGAGCGGTAATTGTGGGCATAGTAAGTGGCGGGATCGAAGCCATCCCAGTCAATATCATCATTTTTCCCGCCACCGGGGACCATTCCAGACATGGTAGCTCACCTGACCGCACTCGATATAGATCGACTCTGGGAAACTGCGGGAACAGCCAGACTCTTTTCGGGCAGCCGTTCGGGGAACCCCTGTCGCCCATACGTGTTCGGCCGGGACACGAAGGTCGCTCCACCGGTGATGCGGCAGCGGCGAATCGCGGTGGCTTCGTGACGTCGTCGGCACGCTCTTGCGGGTGAGAGATGATGACCTTACTCATAGCGCGCAAGGTCCGCGCGAGGGGCCGCTCAAGAGAGATGCTGACCAGGGAGAACAGTTTCCTTTGGACAGTGGTTCACTGGCCGGCGATGCCGTACGGGCGACGGGTTTCGGGCGTCCCGTGGGCAGTCCGCGCGCCGCCGTGTGAGTGTTCTTCGGGATCGGGCGGGCTATTCGGTGTACACCCTTTCGGTGGATCCCGGGCCGTTCTCGCTACTCCGAGTCGACCAGTGTCGTGATCGCCGATTCGGGAGTGTCAAGGTCATCATTCTCGACGATGGTCCTTGGTACGTCATTTCGGGAACATGCGTATCAGGCGTCCCCGAAGAGCACGTATTCGATCCGATTGGTCAGGTCCGGCTGGTCGCCGACGTGGCCGAGAATGATCCGGACGGCATGTTCGACCTGCAGGAAACGGGACGGCAGGATCGAGAAGGTGCGCTCGGCGCGGAACGGTGCCGCGTCATCGCGCAACTGGATGAGCGGGGGCAGGTCCGCCCATTGCCGGGGGATCTCGCCGATGTGTTGCGGGCGCACCACGTCGATCATGCCCAGGCGCATCAGCTGCCAGATGGCGGCCAGGTAGGCACAGGAGAACTTCCGCTCGCCGTCACGGTCGTGCCACAGTTCGACATCCACGAACACGCCGTCGCTGTCGCTCGTGTGCGGCCGGTTCGTGGTGGACATCGCCTCGTGCTGCTCGGCGACCGGTTGCCTGCCGCTGGACAACCACCCGGATTCCGTTGCGGGCGGCCGGGAATCGGCCGGCTCACTGCGCAGGCGCTCGGCGACCATGCGGGCCAGCGGGACGTTCTCGTACTGGGCGCACGCTGATTCCCTTGCCAGGTAGTCGATCCGCAGCCCGGCCTCGTACTGC
>CBIMJO010000129.1:0-11985 GCA_966244135.1 uncultured Actinocrispum sp.
CGAAGGGCCGCTTCCGCCAGTACCTGGCCGCGATTCCGACGTTCGTCATCACGGTCGTCTTCGCTTCGTACGCGGTCGGCGTGATGGCGAGCCTGTATCTCGCCGGGCACGTCAGCGACTGGCTCGGCCGCCGCCGGGTGATCGTGGCCGCGGTCCTGGCCGAGGCGCTGTCCGCGGTGCTGTTCCTGACCTGGATGGACGTGCCCGGCCTGATCGTGGCGCGGCTGGTGTCCGGGATCGGCATCGGCGCGCTGACCGCGACGGCCACCGCGCACCTGTCCGAGCTGCGCGTGGTGTCCAGGCCGCAGGAGGACGGGAGCCGGTCCGGGCTGGTGTCCAGTGTGGCCAACATGGGTGGGCTCGCGCTCGGCCCGGTGATCGGCGGCGTGCTCGTCCAGTATGTGACTTCGCCGCTCACTGTTCCCTATCTGGTGTTCCTGTTCTTGTTGCTCGCCATGGCGATCGCGGTGTCGTTGGTGCCGGAAACGGTGGAACGCCAGGAGGAGCGGCCCGCGTACCGGCCGCAGCGGGTGTCACTGCCGTCGGCCGCCCGGCCCACGTTCTTCGCCGCCACAACGGGTGCGCTGGCCGTGTTCGCCATCATGGGCCTGTTCACCGCACTTGCGCCGACCCTGCTCAACCAAGTGTTCCACCAGCCGTCAAAGCTGTTGGGCGGCATCGTGACAACGAGCGTGCTCGGCGCCTCGGCACTCAGTCAGATCGTCTTCGCCCAGCTGGCTAGGCGGACCCAGCTCAAGCTCGGGATCGCCCTCACCGCAACGGGTCTGGTGGTGATCCCGGTCGCAGCGCTGGCGGGCGTGCTGTGGTTGTTCGTGGCCGGCGGGATCGTCGCGGGCATGGGTGTCGGGCTGGGTTTCCGTGCAGCCGTGGGGACTGCGGCGATGCTCGCCGACCCCGCCGCGCGTGGTGAGGTGCTGGCCGCGTTCTTCCTTGGCGCGTATACGGGTCTGGTGCTGCCGGTGCTCGCGATCGGCCTCGCGCTGATCTGGTTGCCCAGCACCACGGTCGTGCTCTGGTTCGCCGCGGTGGAGCTGGTCGTCATCGCCTGGGCCGGGAGGCGAACACTCGCCACGGTGTGAGACGCACGTCATCGCCGGGCATGATCAGGCGGGTTTGCCGTGTTGTTAGTCAGGGTAGTTGACTATCAATGATCCTTAACGGACGAGGTGTGCCTGCCATGACATCCGAAGTCGCGTTGGACTACGCGGCAGAGTTCCACCGCGACTGGATCTCGCGGGAGAACACCCCTTTCGAATTCCCGGCCGTCGACCTCAACACGGTGCTACGCGACCACTACCAGCTCAGCGAGCCGTTCGTCCTGACCAGGAACATGGTGTGGGACATGCAGGTCCGTAAGGCCAACGACGCCGAGACCTACTTGCCCGGTATGGTGCGGCCGGGAACCGCACAACGGTGGGAAACCGGAGAGTCGGACTTCGTACAGGTGGCCGAACACCGCCTGTGGCTGGACCCGGACCGCTACGGCCTCGTGATCCAGCGCGTGCATCTGGACCACGAGCGCCGCGCGGTGCTGTTGCTGGGAACGGGCCACATCGCCACCCCCGAGGGCGACTACCTCTGGGCCGGCACCGACCAGCCGCTGTTCCACATCGAGCAGATCATCACCGGCGCGGAGACCCGCCCGGTGCTGACCCGCCGGATCGTGCACCTCACCGACGAGCCGGATCCCCGGATCACCGCGGCTTTCGCGACCATGAGCCGTGAGGTGTGGCTGCGCGACATGTTCGAGGTGTACATCCGCCGGGATCTCGGCATCGGCCTCACCCGGCGCGAACTCAGCGCTGCTTAGCCTCTTCGCAGCCTTTGACCGCGAGCTGGTCGGCGCGTTCGTTCTCGGGGTGGCCGGCGTGGCCCTTCACCCAGTGCCAGACCACTTCGTGGGGTTTGAGGGCCTCGTCGAGGCGCTGCCAGAGGTCGACGTTCTTCACGGGTTTCTTGTCGGAGGTCTGCCAGCCGTTGGTCTTCCAGCGGGGCATCCATTGCAGGACACCGTTGCGGACGTAGGTGCTGTCCGTGTAGAGGTCGACGGAGACCGGGCGCTTCAGGCTTTCCAGCGCGCGGATGGGGGCCATCAGCTCCATCCGGTTGTTGGTGGTCTGGGCCGGTTCGCTGCCGTACATCTCCTTCTCGTGCTTGCCTGCCCGGAGCACCGCGCCCCAGCCGCCTGGGCCGGGGTTGCCGCTGCACGCGCCGTCTGTGTAGATCTCGACCTGTTCAAGCACCCAGGCAGCCTAGCGTCCGGCCGCAGTGAATGAACGTTCAGTCTAGAATGGCCGGATGCGGGACGCCGAGGGCAAGCGACGGCAGTTGCTGGAGGCCGGGCTGGTCGAGTTCGCCGCGCACGGCATCGCCGGGGCCCGCGTCGACCGGATCGCCAAGCGCGCGGGCTGCAGCGCGGGCCTGGTCTACACCTACTTCACCAGCAAGGACGAGCTGTTCGAAGCCGTCTTCGACGCGACCGTGGAGCAGACCCGCAACGACGCCCCGATCACCGTCCAGGACCTGCCGGAGTACGCGGGCCGGCTGTTCGACGCGCGCCGCGCCAGCCCCGAGGCCGCCCGCCTGCTGGACTGGTACGCCCTCGAACGCCCGGACACCACCCGCCCGGCCGCCCTGACCTCGGCACAGGCCAAGATCGAGGCGATCCGCGCGGCCCAGCGGACGGGCAAGGTCACCACCAGGTTCACCGCCGAGCAGATCCTGCACCTGATCACGCAGCTGGCCACCCGCGGCGCCGAAGACCCCCACACCACACTGGACCCCGCCGCCCACCGCGAGATGATCGTCGAAGCCGTCCGCCTGTTGACTAGTCCGTGAGTTCCTCTTCGTAGGCGCGGAGGGTCGACACGAACATCTCGCGCTCGCGGGGCGAGAGGGGAGCGAGGGCCTTCTTCCACGCTTTGGCGCCGCGGGCCAGCCAGTCCTCGATGGCCTGCTTGTGCGAGGCCGTGACGCTCACGATCCGGCGGCGGCGGTCGTTGTCGTCCTCCTGGCGTTCGAGGATGCCCTTCCGGCTGAGGTCGCCGACCATCAGGCTCACCGTGGCCGGCGCGACCTCCAGGCGCGCGGCGAGGTCGTTCACCGTCATCGGCCCGTCGAACAACAGGTACGACAACAGCGACAGGTGCCGCGGGGCGAGGGCGAGGGACTCCAGCTGCGCGGGGACCTTGATCCGCTTCGCCCGGCCGACCATCCGCGGCATCAACAGCAGCAGCGCGCGCACAGCATCGTCGACGCCCATTGACGCCCCTTCGCCTCTGTTCCTAAAGTAGCTTTGCTTGCAAAGCAAAAATGCTTTGCCATCAAATCCTACTGAAGGATGTCCATGGCCGACCGTCACCGCGCCGCCGCGGAGCAGCTCCTGCAGGCCCACCGGGAGCTCCGCGCCGAGCTGGCCCGCGTCCGCGACCACCCGGGCCCGCTGTCGAAGACCCTGCGGACGCACTGTCTGAGCTTCTGCGCCAACCTGCACACCCACCACACCCGCGAGGACGGGGCGTTCACCCGGTTCGAGGCCGAGTTCCCCGAGCTGGCCCCGGCTTTCGCCCGGTTCCGCCGGGAACACCAAGTGGTGCAAGCGACCCTGGCCGAGATCGAACGGTTACTGGCCTCGCGGAACGACGTCCGCGCCGAGCTGGATAAGCTGTCAGGTCGGCTCGAGGAGCACTTCGCCTACGAGGAGCGACAACTCATACCCGCTCTGTTGGCCTGACGCCAAGACCGGTCCCAGCACCACCCATCTGCGGCTACTCACGCTTCCGGAAAGTCAGTAGAACCGGAACCATCCCATTTCCATCAGGCTCTCATGGAGGTGGGCGTCCTCTTCGGAGAGACTTCTGGGCACGGGTAGCTTGACCGAGATGGGGGTGGCGATGTTCTCCAGGGGCGGCCGGACGCGGTGGGGGGTGCGGTGAACGACCCGACATCCGCGGGACTGCTGGAGATCGCCGGTCCGCAGCTGTACCGGCGCAACGCGTTCCGCATCACGGGCCTGCCCACCGACGCCGACCGGCGCGCGGTGCGGCACCGGCAGCAGAAGGTCGCCGCGGCGCTGGCGATGGGCATCGACCTGGATTCCGGCGTCGAGGCGGACGAGGACGAGGTGCGCCGTGCCTTCGACCTGATCCTCGGCGACCCGCGGCGGCGGCTGGTGGACGAGGTGTTCTGGCTGTGGGACACCCCGGACGCGAGCTGCGGCTGTGCCAAGTCGTTGCACACCGAGCACGACCAGGCCGTGCAGGCGCACAGTGCCGCCCTGGACAAGGAAGCCCTCGGCGACGAGCTGACCGACGAGGACCTCGACGAGCTCGAGGGTCTCTGGGCGGAGGCGTCCCGCCGGTGGGGCGGCGTGCTGCGCCGCGCGGCCTTCTGGGACCACGTCCGCTCGCGCATCACCGCGCTGGACGACAAGCAGCTCAATGAGTCCGTCATCGACCTGTTGCGCGAGGAGGTGCCGCTCACCCTCGTCAAGCCCCTGATCCAGCTCGCCGCGACGTCCACTTCGGAGCCGACCTGGCTGGCCGAGCAGGCCCGCACCTGGCCGCTGCGCGAGTCGGTGGTCGACGACCAGCTGGAGAGCGCGGCCGAACCGGTCTACGAGTCGGTCAAGGCCGAGCTGGCCGAGGCGGTCAAGCCGCTCAACGAGGGCGACCCGCACAAGGCCGCCGCCATGGTCTACGACAACGTCCTGCCGCAGCTGAAGCGGTTGAACGCGCTCGTGCCGGCCAACCGCCACCGCCGCACCGCGAGCACCCGTAACGATGTCGCGCTGATCCTGAACAACTGCGCGGTCCGGCTGATCGACACCGGCGACTCGCAGTCCGAGAAGGACGCCCGGAAATGGCTCAAGGCGGCCGAGAAGCTCACCTCGGACCCGCACACCTCGAACCTGATCGAGGAGAACACCAAGGCCCTCAACGACATGGTCGGGGCGTTCCGGACGATCCGGGAACGCGTCGAGGAGTTACGCCGGCTGGGCCGCACGGATCTGGCCAAGCAGATGCTGCGCAACATCCGCCGCACGATGGCCGGTTCGCCCGGGATCGCCGAGATCGACCGGATGCTGGCCGAACTGGGCGACTACACCCCGTCGATGCGCCAGGAAGCCTACGAGCGCAGGGTCGAACGCCGCATCCAGCGCCGGGCGATGCGTGCCCAGCGAGCGGCCTACCGCAGCCCGGGGCTCACCGCGGTCCGGCGGCTGGTGGGGTGGATCGTGGTGCTCGGCCTGATCGCCGTGGCCACGTACTTCCTGTTCTTCGACGACGGTTCGTCGGACTCGGCCTCGCTGTTCCAGGACCAGACCACCGACAACGTCGCGGTCGGCACCTGCCTGAAGGACAAGGCCGACTGGAACAGGGACAAGAACGACGTCAAGGTCGTGCCGTGCACCGACGAGCACTGGGCCGAGGTGATCGGGTACACCTCACTCGGCGCGGTCCCGTCGCCCTATCCCGGCAAGGACCAGGTCGTGGCGACGGCCCGCTACAACTGCCGTTACAACGCGGCGATGAAGAACATCGAGGGCACGCAGTACGCGGTGGACTTCGCCTACCCGGACCAGGACACCTGGAACGACGGCAAGCGCAAGAACGACTTCCAGAACTACGCGACCTGCATCGTGCGGGACGCGGACGACTCGCCGTTGCCGAAGCGGCAGCTGACCCCGGACGAGGACAAGAAGAAGGGCATCGTCTGGCGGATGGACCTGTTCAACGCGGACATCTCGGCCAATCCGCCGGTCGGCGCCTGTATCCAGCACCAGAACGACTACACCGCCGACATCCACAACGTCCCGTTCGTCCCGTGCGACGACTTCCACTGGGCCGAGGTCACCGGTTTTCCCGTGCTGTACCAAGCGGGTTCGCCGTGGCCGGGCGACGACGCGGTGAAGGACGCGGCCTACGCGGCCTGCCTGAAGATCGCCAAGGACCGCGGCCTGGACGACAAGTTCCACTACGGCGCGACCTGGCCGGGGCAGGGCGCCTGGAAGGACCCGACCAAGGACATCTACGCGGTGTGCACCGGCAGCAGGGCCGGCGAGCAAGAGTTCACCGGCGCCCTGAAGTAACAGCACCGAAGTAACGGCACAGAAGTAGGAGACGGGAGAATCTCAGTGGTGGAGCGTGCGGTGGCGCTGCGGATCAGCTCGCCCGAGGGCGTGCTGAGCGGTGTCGAGCTGGACGGCGGGCCGATCACCATCGGCCGGGCCGCGCCGGACCACGCGCCGGATGTGGCCCTCGGCCCCGACCCGCAGCGCTGGGTCGGCCGGCTGCACTGCACGCTCGACTTCGCCGAAGGCATGTGGTCGGTGACCGACAACGCCAGCGTGAACGGGACTCTGCTGCGGCACGGCGGCACGACCGAGCGCCTGCAGGGCCGCAAACGCGTCCAGCACGGCGATGTGCTGATGATCCTGGGCGACATGACCCCGGACGGCGACCCGCTCTACTGGGAACTGACCTTTTTGGACCCGCACACCACCCGGCCCGCGCCGTTCGGCTCGCCCGCTGAGGTCCGCCATCTCGGCCCGTGCCTGCGATACGACTGGGTGGCCGCGCAGGCTTACCGGGTGGAGAACGGGAAGGAGACCCTGATCACGGGGCTTCGCCCGCAGGGTCACCAGTTGCTGAGGTACATGGCCGGGCGCAGCACCGGCGGCGCGGCCGTCGCCTGCGATCACGCGGAACTCATTACGGCACTGTGGGGTTCGCGCGACGAGTGGGCGCCGCACCGGTCGTACAACAAGATGGACATCGCTGGTGTGGTCCGGGCGGTGCGCAGGTGCGTCGAACCTGATCCGTCCGCGCCGCGGATCCTGGAGACCGTCACCGGGATCGGCTACCGGCTCAACGTCGCCCCCACGGAGCCGACATGATCGAGTGCGCGACGCTGAGCTGCGCGGGCAGCCTGCACCCGGACAACCAGGACCGGCTGCTGGCCGACCCGGAACGGGGCGTTTTCCTTGTGGTGGACGGCATGGGCGGGCTCGCCGACGCGGCCGCCACCGCCGAGACCGTGGTGTCCCAGCTGTCGGCGGCGATGACCGCGGTCGACGTCCGCGGTCCCGATGTCCGCCAGGTCGTGACCGGCGTGCTGGACAAGGTGAACGCGGCCGTCCGGGCCGCGGCGCGGACCGGGCCCGGGACGACCGGGGCGGCGGTCGCGATGGTCGTCGTGCGTGACGGCCGCGTGCTGGCCGTTCATCTGGGCGACAGCAGGATTTATCTGGCGCGTAACGGAAAGGTGACCAGACTGACCGAGGACCACACTGAGGACGGGCACCTCACCCGGTTCCTGGGCATGGGCGGGGAGGTGACCCCGGGCGTCTCGCTGCACGATCTCGGCCCGGGTGACCGGATTCTGCTGTGCACGGACGGGCTGACGGGTACCGTCGAGGACCGGGCGATCGGATCCATGCTGACCAGGGCGGGTGACTTGAACAGGGTGTGCCGGCAGCTGGTCGACGCGGCCACCGAGGGCGGGACCATCGACGACACCTCTGTGGTAGCGCTTTCATTGTCTACGGAGTCCCGATGACCTTGCTCAACAGTGGCGACCGGGTCAGCGACACGCTCGTCATCGACCGGTTGCTGGGGGAGGGCGCGTTCGCCGAGGTGCACCGGGTGCAGCACGAGTACCTGGGCTGGCAGGCGATGAAGCTGTTCAAGCGGGTCGCCTCCAAGGAGGAGACCAAGGCGATGCTCGGCGAGGCCCGGCTGCTGTCCACTCTGGGCCATCCCAACATCGTCCGGCTGTTCGAGGCGAGCACGGTGCAGACTCCCGAGGGCCTGCGCGGGTTCTTCACCATGGAGTACGTGGCCGGTGGCAGCCTGGAGCGGCTCGCGGCGGCGCATCGTCCTTCCGTGCCAACGGATCTGGTGGCCGAGGTGATGCTCCAGATCGCCAGCGGGCTGGCCGTCGCGCACGACCAGGACCCGCCGATCGTGCACCGCGATGTCTCGCTGGCGAACGTGCTGGTCGGCTACGACGGCTCGGGCATGCGCATCCGGGTCAGCGACTTCGGTCTCGCCAAGCGCGCCGATCCGTTCACCCGGCTGGCCAGCGCGCAGGGGACGTACGCGTTCATGGCGCCCGAAGTGTTGCGCAACCAGGGTTATTCGTGCGCGAGTGACGTCTGGTCGGTGGGCACGATCGCGTACCTGTTGCTGACCAACCACTTCCCGTTCGACGACGGCGCCCAGTTCTCGTCGTACTCGTTTGCCCGCTTCAACAAGCCATTGCTGCCGCCGAGCAGCTACAACGAGACCGTGGACCGGGAGCTCGACAAGATCATCATGTCGACGCTGGAGGTCGACCGCAACAACCGGCCCGGCACCGCCCGGGAACTGTACGACGCATTGCGCGCCCGCAAGGAAACCGTTGCGCGGGAACCGGTTCAGCAGGTGCAGAACTCCGCGACCCGCCCACCCACCGAACGCGCCAAGAAGCTCGCCGAGGAGGCGCTGTCGCTGCGGTACGTGCCGGGACAGCTCAACCGCGCCGCCGACCTGATGGAGGAAGCCGTCAACTTGTCTCCGCACCTTCGTGAACAGCACCTGCCCAAGCTCCTGCTCTGGCGCCGAGGGGTGATCATGTGATGGCCGGCCTGCGCGCCACACTCCGGCAACGCCGGTATCGCAAGGAGTTCCGCATCTCACCGCCGCCCGGCGATGACGAGTTGCGCGAGCAGATGGAACATCTGCTGAAGATCGCCGAGCCCCAGGCGGAACCGAAGCAGGACCTGGACGAGAAGGCGCTCGCCGACGCGGCCACGAACCTCTGGCGGGCCCAGCGGAGGCTGACCAGGGACGGCGAGAAACCGACCACGAAGGACCGGCAGACCGGGCGCTACCTGACCACCTGCCGGGAGATGCTGGCCAGCTCCGGGGTGGTCATCCAGGAGCACGACGGGGACGCGTTCAACCCCGGCCGGTCGATCGAAGTGCTGACGTACGAAGAGGATCCTTCGCTGCCGGGGGAGGTCGTCCGGGAGACCGTGCGGCCGACGATCTATCTGAACGACCGGCGAATCCAAGTGGGTCAGGTCATCGTGGCCGGGCCACCGGCCAAGTAGCTGAGGGGAGCGCACATGCGCAAGAGCGACACCATCGACTTCGGCATCGACCTGGGCACCACCAACAGCGCGATCGCGGTGGTCGAGGACGGCGACGTCGTGGTGATCAAGAGCAACGACGGCTGGGACATCACCCCGTCCGCGGTCTGGATGCCCAAGCCCGACTCGACCTACGTGGGCCGCCGGGCCCGCCAGCGGGTGGAGAGCGACCCGGACAACGCGGCCGCGGAGTTCAAGCTGGAGATGGGCCTGGCCGACGCGCGCCGGACCTTCGTCAAGGCCGGGGTCGAGCTGTCACCGCAGCAGTTGTCCGCCGAGGTGCTGAAGTCGTTGCGGGCGGATGCTTCGCACTACAGCGGCGAGGCGCCGGAGTTCGCGGTGATCACCGTGCCGGCCGCTTTCGCGTTGAACCAGAACAAGGCCACCACCGAGGCGGCCACGCTGGCCGGGTTCAACCCCGCCTGCCCGCTGGTCCAGGAGCCGACCGCGGCCGCTTTCGCCTATGGGTTCCGGGACTCGGTGGAGCGCGTCTACTGGATGGTGTTCGACTTCGGCGGCGGCACGTTCGACGCGGCCGTGGTCAGCAAGCGCGACGGCGACCTGCGCGTGCTCAACCACGCCGGAGATCCCTACCTGGGCGGGAAACTGATCGACTGGGCGCTGGTGGACCGGGTGCTCGCCCCGGCCGCGGCGCGTGACCTGGGCATGGCCGAGTTCCACCGGGACAACCGCAAGTGGCGGGCCAACTTCGCCAAGCTCAAGGTGGCCGCCGAGGACGCCAAGATCGTGCTGTCCCGCAACGAGACCGCGTCGATCATGGTCGACCTGGACGACGACACCTTCGAGTACACGCTGCGGCGCGACGAGCTGGACTCGGTCGCGGAACCGTTCTACGTCCGGGCGATCAACCTCTGCCGGGACGCGCTGGCCGAGGCTTCCGTTGGCGTGGACGACATCGACCGCCTTCTGCTGGTGGGCGGGCAGACGCTGGCGCCCGGCCTGCGTGAGCGGTTGTCGGATCCGCGCGACGGCATCGGCATCCAGCTCGACATCAGCCTCGACCCGACGACGGTCGTCGCCCGCGGTGCCGCGGTGTTCGCCTCGACGCTGCGCAAGCCGGAGACGTTCGTGCCGGAGCAGGTCGCGGCCGGCGAGTTCGTCGTCGAGCTGGCCTACGAGCCGAGCGTCACCACGACCACGCCGGCCGTCGGCGGCCGGTTCAAGTCGGTGTCCGAAGTGGACTGGACGAAGTACTCGGTGACGCTGGTCAACCCGGAGGGCCAGCCGCCGTTCCGGTCGCCCAAGATCGCGCTGAACGCCAAGGGCGCCTTCCTGACCGAGGTGGACGTCGACCCCCACCGGACCTCCCGGTTCACCGTCGAGCTGACCGACCACACCGGCGCACCGCGCAAGCTCACCCCGGACAGCCTGTCGATCACCCACCGGGACGTGGAGTTCGGCGGGGTCCGGCTGGCCAGCTCGCTCGGCATCCAGCTCGCCGACCGGGCGTTCGCGCCGATGCTGCCCAAGGGCTCGCGGCTGCCGACCCGCGTGCGTGAGGTGTTCCGGACCTCCAGCGCGATGCAGAAGAGCGACACCGACGCGGTGGTCCGGATCCCTGTGGTGCAAGGGGAACGCAACCGCGCCGACCGCAACCGCGAGGTCGGGATGCTGGAGATCCGGCCCCGGGACGTGCGCATCGACCTGCCCGCGGGGACCGAGGTCGAGGTGACCTTCGAGGTGGACGCCTCCAGCCTGGTCACCGTGATCGCGGACGTTCCGTTGGTCCAGGCCCAGTTCGAGGCCGAGATCAACCTCGACGACATCCGCACCGCGACCCCGCAGGCGTTGCAGGTCCAGCTGAACGACGCGGAGAAGCGGCTGAACGCCCTGCGCAACGATGTCGACGCCACCGGGTCGCCCGAGGCGCAGCAACGGGTCGACAAGATCGACGGCGAGAAGACGCTCGTCATCGTGCGCGAGCAGGTCGGCGCGTCCAAAGTGGACGCGGGTGCGGCGGCCGCGGCCGAGGACCGGATCCGGGACCTGCAGGCCGACCTCGACGACATCGAGGACGCCGTGCAGCTGCCGACTTTGGTGAAGCAGCTGGAGGACCTGCTGGCCGAGGCCGACGAGATGGTGGACCAGGCCGGTAGCGCGCACGACCGCCAGGGCCTGAACGAGTTGCGGCGCAAGGCGACCGAGGCGATCTCGGCGAACAGCAGCGCCGCGATGAAGGTCCAGATCGAACGGGTCAGCTCGTTCCTGTTCGAGCTGGAGCGGCGCAGCCCGGACTGGCCGGTGCGGCTGTTCTACACGCTGCAGGACATGCTCCAGCTGTCGCCGCAGGCCAGCGCGCTGGTCCAGGAGGGCAAGCGGGCCATCGCGAACAATGACTCGCGCGGCCTGGACGCGGTCAACCAGCGGCTGATCCGGCTGCTGCCGCAGAACGAGCAGGAGAAGATCATCGGGGTGTACCGGGCATGACCGAGCTGCGTTCCGCACTGCACGACCAGCTGACGCTGAGCCGGGCGCACGCCGCCGCCTACGCGGGGGACCTGGACCTGGCGATGTCGTTGCTGGGCAGCGTTCCGCCGACAGTGGCCGCGCTGGACCTCAAGGCCCGGGTGCACGCCCAGCGGGGCGAGTTCTCCGCGGCGGACTCGTGCTGGATCCAGGTGCTGTCCATGGAGTCCTCGGACCCGGACGCCAAGGCCGGGCGGGAGGCGATCGCCCGGATCATCGCCGGCGGGCGCGCGCGTCCGTTGGTGAACGCGGCTCAAGCCGCCGTGGTCGCCGCAGCCGTAGTGGGTATGGCTGTGGTCGGCGGCGTGGTCTGGTTGTCCTCCAGCGACCGCGCCCCGGCC